>NZ_JARAYQ010000226.1:0-13687 GCF_033794505.1 Streptomyces sp. MB09-01
GGCCCCCAGGGTTTTCACCTTTTTTGGCCGTGGGCGGGTTCAATTTGTATAAAGGAACCGCCCCGCCGCTCGCCCCGGGGACCGCCGGCTCGCAGGCCTACCTGGAGGCGCTGCCGCCGGACACGCTCCTGGTGAACGTGCACTGCCGCGGCTGACGCCGGTACCGGTCCCCGGACCGGATTTGGGCCACCGCCCCGGAGGTGGTTGGCTTCGCCGTGACGAGCGGACACAACTGCTGGAGGAACAGGTATGGCGCAGGTCGAGGCCACCACGGAGCGCATCATCGAAGCCGACGCGGAGACGGTCTTCGACACGCTGGCCGACTACAGCGGAACCCGGAGCAAGCTGCTGCCCGAGCACTTCAGCGAGTACGAGGTGCGCGAGGGCGGCGACGGCGAGGGCACCCTCGTGCACTGGAAGCTCCAGGCCACCAGCAAGCGCGTGCGCGACTGCCTGCTCGAGGTCACCGAGCCCACCGACGGGCAGCTCGTGGAGAAGGACCGCAACTCCTCCATGGTCACCACCTGGGTGGTCACCCCGGCCGGCGAGGGCAAGTCCAAGGCCGTCGTCACCACCGTCTGGAACGGCGCCGGCGGCATCGGCGGCTTCTTCGAGCGCACCTTCGCGCCCAAGGGCCTCGGCCGCATCTACGACAGCGTGCTGGAGAAGCTGGCCGCCGAAGTCGAGGCCTGAGCCCGGCCGTTGCCGGTGAGGCCGGGCACACGGCCTCACCGGATCGGGTGAACCGAACCGACCTCCGGGAGCCGGGCGTGGCCCCGGGCCGGGGAGGGGCGCGGCGGTTAGTGTGGGGGCCCTGCGCATCCGACCGCACGGGGGCCCGATGAAGATCCTCATCTCCGCCGACATGGAAGGCGCCACCGGCGTCACCTGGCCCGCCGACGTGCTGCCCGGCACCCCGCAGTGGGAGCGCTGCCGGTCGATGTTCACCTCCGACGTCAACGCCGCCGTGCTCGGCTTCTACGACGGCGGCGCCGACCAGGTCGTCATCAACGAGGCGCACTGGACCATGCGCAACCTGCTGCTGGAGCGGCTCGACGCCCGCGCGGAGATGCTCACCGGCCGCCACAAGACCCTCTCCATGGTCGAGGGCGTCCAGCGCGGCGACGTCGACGGCATCGCCTTCGTCGGCTACCACACGGGCGCCGGCACCGAAGGCGTCCTCGCCCACACCTACCTCGCCAACTCCATCACCGGGGTCTGGGTCAACGGAGTGCGCGCCAGCGAGGGGCTGCTCAACGCACACGTCGTCGCCGAGTACGGCGTCCCCGTCGTCCTCGTCACCGGCGACGACCTGACCTGCGTGGACGCCGCCGGCTACGCCCCGGACGCGGTGACCGTCGCGGTCAAGGACCACGTCTCGCGCTACGCCGCCGTCTGCCGGACCCCCGCCCGCACCGCCGCCGACATCCGGGCCGCGGCCAAGGAGGCGGCCGCCCTGGCCGTACGGTACGAGCCGGTCAGCCCCGGCCCGTTCACCGTGGAGCTGGAGTTCGACGCAGAGCACCTGGCCATGGCCGCGACCGTGGTCCCGGGCGTGGAGCGGTGCGGGGAGCGCAGGGTCGCGTACACCAGCGGCACGATGTACGAGGGGATCCGCACCTTCAAGGCGGTCACGACGGTCGTCTCGGCGGCCGTGGAGGAGCAGTATGGCTGACATGCACGCAATCAATGACGGGGCACCCGCCGAGGCCGGCGGCGCCGTTGACGAAGCGGCCCTCGACGAGGCCGTCGAGTTCACCTCGGACCTCATCCGGATCGACACCGGCAACCGGGGCGGCGGCGACTGCCGCGAGCGCCCCGCCGCCGAATACGTCGCCGAGCGGCTCGCCGCGGCCGGCCTGGAACCGGTCCTGCTGGAGCGCACCCCCGGCCGCACCAACGTCGTCGCCCGGATCGAGGGCACCGATCCCGCCGCCGAGGCCCTCCTCGTCCACGGCCACCTCGACGTCGTGCCCGCCGAGGCCGCCGACTGGACCGTGCACCCCTTCTCCGGCGAGATCCGCGACGGAGTGGTGTGGGGGCGGGGTGCCGTCGACATGAAGAACATGGACGCGATGGTGCTGGCCGTCGTACGGGCCTGGGCGCGCGCCGGGGTGAAGCCGCGGCGCGACATCGTGATCGCCTACACCGCCGACGAGGAGGACAGCGCGGTCGACGGATCGGGCTTCCTCGCGGACCAGCACCCGCACCTCTTCGAGGGCTGCACGGAGGGCCTCAGCGAGTCCGGCGCCTTCACCGTGCACACCGGCCCCGGCGGCCGGGCCCTCTACCCGATCGCCGCCGGCGAACGGGGTACGGCCTGGCTGAAGCTGACCGCGCGCGGTACCGCTGGGCACGGCTCCAAGCCCAACAAGGCCAACGCGGTCAGCCGCCTCGCCGCCGCCGTGGCACGGATCGGCGAGTACGAGTGGCCGGTCCGGCTCACCGACACCGTCACCGCCTGCATCACCGAACTCGCCGCCCTGCAGGACCTGTCGGTCGACCCGCGCCGGCCCGGCTTCGACCTCGACACGGTCCTCGGCAAGCTCGGCCCGGCCGCCGTCCTGCTCGAGGCGACCGTGCGCAACAGCGCCAACCCGACCATGCTGAGCGCCGGTTACAAGCTCAACGTGGTCCCCGAACACGCCACCGCCTACGTCGACGGGCGGACGGTCCCGGGCGGCGAAGCGGAGTTCGCCGCCACCCTGAACGAGCTGACCGGCCCCGACGTGCACTGGGAGTTCCACCACCGGGAGGTCTCCCTCCAAGCCCCGGTGGACGGGCGGACGTTCGGGATCCTGCGCGAGTCCGTCGAGCGGTTCGACCCGGACGGGCACGTGGTGCCCTTCTGCATGGCGGGCGGCACCGACGCCAAGCAGTTCTCCCGCCTCGGCATCACCGGCTACGGCTTCTCCCCGCTGAAGCTCCCGCCCGGCTTCGACTACTGGGCCCTCTTCCACGGCGTGGACGAGCGGGTCCCCGTCGAAGCCCTGCACTTCGGCGTCCGCGTCCTCGACCACGCGCTGCGGTCCCTGTGAGCGGGGCCCGGTGATGGCGGCGCCGACCCGGCCGTACGGAAGCTGGCCCTCGCCCATCGGGGCCGGGCTCGCCGCCGCGCTCGACGGACGGCCCGAGTACGTCGGCACGGTCGGCCCCGAGGTGTGGTGGACCGAGCCGCGGCCGCGCGAGGCCGGCCGCCGCACCCTGGTCCGCCGCCGACTCGCCGACGGCGGAGCCGAGTTCACCGAACTGCCCGCGCCGTGGAACGTGCGCAGCCGGGTCACCGAGTACGGCGGACTGCCCTGGGCCGGAGCCGAAAGGCCCGCCGGCGGGCCCCTGCTGGTCTTCGTCCACTTCGCCGACCAGCGGCTGTACGCGTACGAGCCCGACGCACCCGGCGCCCCGGCGCCGCGGCCCCTCACCCCCCTCTCCGGGACCGGCGGCGGACTGCGCTGGGCCGACCCGGTGCTGCGCGGAGGTGAGGTCTGGTGCGTGCTGGAGGAGTTCACCGGGCCCGCGCCGACCGATGTGCGCCGGGTGCCGGCCGCCGTACCGCTCGACGGATCGGCGGCGGAAGACCGCACGGCAGTAAGGGAGTTGACGGACGGCCGGCACCGGTTCACCACCGGCCCCCGGATCTCCCCGGACGGCCGGCGCGCGGCCTGGCTGGTGTGGGACCACCCCCGGATGCCCTGGGACGGCACCGAGCTGAAGCTGGCCGAGGTCACCGCGGACGGAAGGCTGACCGGGGTCCGGACCGTGCTCGGCGGACCCGAGGAATCCGTGGCCCAGGCGGACTGGACGGCCGGCGGAACCCTCCTCGCGGTGAGCGACCGCAGCGGCTGGTGGAACCCGTACCGGGTGGACCCGGAGACGGGCGCGGCCGTCAACCTGTGCCCCAGGGAGGAGGAGTTCGGCGGCCCGCTGTGGAAGCCGGGGCTGCGCTGGCTCGCGCCCCTGCCCGACGGCGCCACCCGCGCCGAACGGGCCGGGGGAGGGCTCGTAGCCGTCCTGCACGGCCAGGGTTCCCCGGTGCTCGGCATCCTGGACGCCGACAGCGGCGACCTCGTCGACGCGGCCGGGCCGTGGACGGCCTGGCAGCCGACGCTCGCCGTGCACGGCACCCGCGTCTACGGGGTCGCCGCCAGCCCGCGCAGCGCGTACGAGGTCGTCGAGCTGGACACCGCGACCGGGCACGCGCGGGTGATCGGCGCGCAGGGCGTGGACCCGGTGGACCCGGCCTACTACCCGGAGCCGCAGAGCCGCACCTTCCTCGGGTCCGACAACCGCCAGATCCACGCGCACGTCTACCCGCCGCACCATCCCGCCTGCCGGGCACCCGCCGACGAACTGCCCCCGTACGTGGTGTGGGCGCACGGCGGCCCCACCGACCACGTGCCGCCCGTACTCGACCTGCACATCGCGTACTTCACCTCGCGCGGCATCGGCGTGGTCGAGGTCAACTACGGCGGGTCCACCGGCTACGGCCGCGCCTACCGGGAGCGGCTGCGCGGGCAGTGGGGCGTGGTGGACGTGGAGGACTGCGCGGCGGTGGCCCGGGCGCTGGCCGCCGAGGGCACCGCCGACCCCGCCCGCCTCGCCATCCGCGGGGGCAGCGCGGGCGGCTGGACGGCGGCGGCGTCGCTGGCCGCCACCGACCTGTACGCCTGCGCCGCGATCATCTACCCGGTGCTGGACCTGCTGGGCTTCGCGGAGGAGACCCACGACCTGGAGTCCCGCTACGTCGAGGGCCTGGCCGGCCCGCCCCAGACCCTCACCGTGCTCTGCCGCGAGCGCTCCCCGGTCGCCCGCGCCGACCGGATCACGGCGCCGTTCGTCCTGCTCCAGGGCCTGGACGACGCGGTCTGCCCGCCGGCCCAGGCGGAGCGCTTCCTGGCCGCCCTGCGGGGCCGGCCGGTGCCGTACGCGCCGGTGCCGCACGCATACGTGGCCTTCGCGGGCGAGGGCCACGGCTTCCGCCGGGCGGACACCATGATCCGGGCGCTGGAGGCCGAACTGTCGCTGTACGCCCAGGTCTTCGGCATCGACCGGACCGACGTGCCCCGGCTGGCGCTGGAGGTCTGAGCGGCCGGTCAGGCGGAGATGCCGGCGGGCCCGGACGCGGTCCGCGCGCTCCACCGGACGGAGCCGAGGAGCAGGGCGGCCGGGGCGATGCCCGCGACCGCCGCGACGACGGCCGCGGAGCAGCCGCAGGCGGCCGGCACGGGGCAGGCGGCGCCACAGGCGGACATCGCGCCCGCCGGCAGCCGCAGCGACGGCCTGCGCCAGGCCGCCGCGAGGCCGAAGAACTGCAGGCCGACGACCCGGGCGATCCAGCCGACCGTGGCCTGCGGGGCGTGCAGCAGGCGGTTGATGACGAAGGGGCCGGCCGCAACGACGGCCATCTCGGCCGCCACCACGAGGAGGTGGCCCCGCCCGAAGCGCCGCGGCGGTGTGCCGCCGGTGGCGGCCGAGGGCGCGCGCCGGGCGCGAAGCCGTGGGCCCGCCGCCCTATTCGGCCCTGCTGCGCAGGGAGTGGGTCCGCTCGCTGGTGCGCAGCCAGACCCGCAGCGGGCCGATGGCGGTGAAACCGCAGCGGACCGCGGTGTCCAGGTCCGCCCCGCCCTCGTAGCCGACGACGTCCAGGTCCGGCCATCGGGCGGCGATCGCGGTGAGGGCGCCCGCCCAGGCCGCGTCGGACGTGGCCCCGTCGCGGGCGAACAGGTTGGAGACGCCCACCACGCCGCCTCCGGTGCTCGCGACCGCCCCGGCGACGATCCGGCCCCCGGCGTCCCCGGCGGCTCGGCCCGCGAGGAAGGCGATGCCTTCGCGGAGCAGGGACGGCCGGAACAGCCCGGTGCTCTCCTCGCCGTCCCAGGCAGCCTCCCAGGCCGCCAGTTCCCCGGCGCCGCTCACCTCGGACCACTCCAGGCCGGACGAGGCCGCCTCCGGAACCGCAGCCCCGGCCGGGCGGTGGATCCACTGCGCCTCGAACAGCACCTCGAAGCCGTCCCCGGCCAGGTCCAGGCAGGCGAAGCTGTCCTTCACCGAGCAGCCGGGGGAGTCCGTGTCGATCCACTGGAGGACGGACCGCGCCGGGACGTCCGCGTCCAGGGTCACCGCATCGGGATACAGCGGCGGGGTCCGGCTCGTGCTGAGCCACACGTACGCGTCGTCGTACTGCGGCGACAGGCCGTGCGCCACGCACACGGCGTCGCACCACACGGCGTTGTTCAGCGCGGCCCGGCGCAGCGTCGTGCTCATCTCGTCCTTGATCACGCCGGTGATGGTGTCACAGGCCTAGCCTGGGGCGATGACCTTTTCGACCTACCTCCGGGAGGGCGAGCGCGTGGCCCTGCGCCCCTTCCGGCGCGCCGACGGGCCCGAGTTCACCGCACGCGCGCACGAGAGCCGCGAGCTCCACCACCCGTGGCTGGCCCCGCCCGCCACCATCGAGGAGTACGAGCCCTACGCGGCCCGGCTGATCGACGGCGAGGGCCGCACCGGGTTCCTCGTCTGCGAGCGGGAGACCGGGGCCATCGCCGGCTTCGTCAACGTCAACAACATCGTGCGCGGGGCCTTCCAGTGCGGTGCCCTCGGCTACGGTGCCTTCGCGCACGCCGCCGGACGGGGCCTGTTCCGCGAGGCCCTCGGGCTGGTCCTCGCCCACGCCTTCGCCCCCGAGCCCGCCGGCGGCCTCGGACTGCACCGCCTGGAGGCCAACATCCAGCCGGGCAACACCGCCTCGATCGCGCTCGTGCGGGGCGCCGGCTTCCGGCTGGAAGGACTCTCCCCCGACTTCCTGTACGTCGACGGGGCCTGGCGCGACCACGAGCGCTGGGCGGTCACCGCCGAAATGCCGCCCCCCGAGGGGGCCCATCGCACAGGATGAGGGCATGCGAACCCTCGTGCTGCTCGACGCCCCGTCCAACCTCGGCCTGCGCCCGCCCGCGCCCGGCACCGTACCCGGCGTCTACAAACTCGCCGGTGCCCTGCGCGAGCAGGGCCTCCTCGCCCGCCTCGGCGCACGCGAGGGCGGGGTGGTGGTCCCGCCGCGCTACGACCGCGGGGACTGGCAGGAGGGCGACGGCGTGTTCCACGCCGAGGCCCTCGCCGCGTACACCGTCACGCTCGCCGACCGGATCGAACGCCACCTGCGAGCCGGGGAGTTCCCCGTCGTCCTCGGCGGCGACTGCTCGATCCAGCTGGGGGCCGCCCTCGCGATGCGCCGGATCGGCCGGTACGGACTGGCCGCGATCGACGGCTCCGCCGACTTCCGCCACCCCGGCAACGAGGCGGTGAACGGGCCCGTCGGCGCGGCCGGCGGCGAGGAACTCGCCCTCTCCACCGGGCGCGGCCAGCCCGGTCTCGCCGACCTGGAAGGGCGGGCACCCTACCTGCGCGACGAGGACGTACGGCTGTTCGGCCTGCGGGACGGGGACCCGGACCTCGCGGAGCTGCACGCGGCCGGGATCTCCACGGCCACCGTCGGGGAGATCCGCGAACGCGGGGCCGGACCGGTGGCGCGGGCGGCGCTGGAAGGACTGCACCCGCCGGACACCGCGGGCTTCTGGGTGCACCTGGACGCCGACGTGCTCGACCCGGCCGTCATGCCGGCCGTGGACAGCCCCGACCCCGGCGGGCTGGTCCCCGACGAACTCGCCGAACTGCTCGGCGTACTGGTGCGCTCGCCGCGCTGCGTCGGCATCAACGTCACCATCTACGACCCGGACCTCGACCCGGACGGGCGTGCGGGCGCCCTGCTGGCCGACCTGGTCGCGGGCGCCTTCCGGTAGGACCACACGAGGGCCTTTGCGTAATCCTGACCGGTGGTGATCCGCGGAACCCCTGTGCACCGGCCGCCGTGGCGTGTTCCATTTCCCCATGGCCACCACCGTCCGCCGCGCCGCACTGACCCTTCCCGCAGCCCCGTTGGGCGCCGAGAACCCCCTGCCCGCCCTGCGCGCGCCCGACGACGTGCACGTGCTGGACGACCGGTCGCGCGACGGCCTGCCGCGCGACATGGCACGGCAGATCGGGTACGAGCCGCTGCGGTCCCTGCTGCCCGTCCGGATGCGGGACGGGTACCGGCGGGAGCGGTCGGAGCGGGAGTTCGAGTCGATCGTCATCGAGAACGAGCATCTGAGGGTGACCGTGCTCCCGGAGCTGGGCGGGCGCGTCCACTCGCTCGTGCACCTGCCGACGGGACGCGAACTGCTCTACCGCAACCCGGTGTTCCAGCCCGCCAACTTCGCGCTGAACGGGGCCTGGTTCTCCGGCGGCATCGAGTGGAACATCGGCGCGACCGGCCACACCACCCTCTCCTGCGCCCCCTTGCACGCCGCCCTCGTCCCCGCCCCGGACGGGGGCGTGATGGTCCGGCTGTGGGAATGGGAACGCCTGCGCGACCTGCCCTTCCAGGTGGACCTGTGGCTGCCCGCGGAGTCGGAGTTCCTCTACGTCGGCGTCCGCGTGCGCAACCCGCACGAGCGGCCCGCACCCGTGTACTGGTGGTCCAACATCGCGGTCCCCGAGGACGAGGGCACCCGCGTGCTCGCCCCGGCCGACGAGGCCTGGCACTTCGGCTACGAGCGCGCGCTGCGCCGCATCCCCGTACCGGAGTGGGAGGGCGCGGACCGCTCGTACCCGCTGCGCAGCGCGTACCCGGCCGACTTCTTCTACGAGGTCGAGCCCGGGACCAGACCGTGGATCGCCTCGCTGGACGCGGCCGGGCAGGGGCTCGCGCAGACCTCCACCGGGCGGCTGCGCGGGCGCAAGCTGTTCGTCTGGGGCGCGGGCGACGGCGGCCGGCGCTGGCAGGAGTGGCTCACCGAGCCGGGCACGGGCGGCTACGCGGAGATCCAGGCCGGGCTGGCCCGCACCCAGCTGGAGCACGTACCGCTGGAGGGCGGCGGGGAGTTCAGCTGGCTGGAGGCGTACGGGCCGCTGGCCGCGGACCCCGCCGCGGTGCACGGCGCTGACTGGGCGGCGGCGCGCGGCGCGGCCGAGCACGCGCTGGCGCGGGCGCTCCCGGCGGAACGGGTGGAGGCGGCGTACAAGGCGTGGCGCGAGTGCGCCGACACCGAACCGGGCGAACGGCTCGCGGAGGGCTCCGGCTGGGGCGCGCTGGAGGTGATGTGCGGGGGCTTCGAACTGCCCGGCACCCCCTTCGGGGAGTCCACCCTCGGCGAGGAACAGGGCCCGTGGCTGGAGCTGTGGCGCACGGGCGTCCTCCCCGCCCCGCGGCGGGTGGCCCCGCCGGGCCCCAGCCTGGTCGCCGCGCACTGGCGGGACATGCTCGAGACGGCTCCCGCGGATCCGCTGACCGAGTACCACCTGGGCGTGGCCCAGTGGCACGCCGGGGACGTGGCGCAGGCTGTACGGAGCTGGGAGCGCGGGCTGGCGCTGGCGCCCTCGCGCTGGCCGCTGCTCCGGTGCCTGGCGGTGGCGGACGCGCTGGCCGGGGATCCGGCGCGCGCGGCCGACGGCTACGCGGCGGCCTTCGAGGACCTGGCGGGGGAGAGCCGCGGCGGCGAGGCGTGGGCCCCGGCGGAGGCCGCACTGGGCCGCGAGGCGATGGCGGCCCTGCTGGCCGCCGGCCGCCTCCCGGAGGCCCGCAGCGTCTGGGACCGGCTCCGGCCGGCCCTGCGGGAACGGGGCCGCTTCCGGCTGCTCGCCGCGCGGCTGCTGGCGGCGGAGGGTCATGTGGCCGCGGCACGGCGGGTCTTCGAGGACGGCTTCGACATCCCGGACCTCAGGGAGGGCGAGGAGACCCTGTCCGAGGTCTGGTCCGCCCTGACCGACCGCCCGCTGCCGGCCCGGTACGACTTCCGCATGCGACCGCCCCTGTAGCCCCGCGCCCCCCGCTGCCGGGGGGAAAGGCCGGCCGGGGCGCTCAGGAGGCCGGTGCCGCCGTCACAGTTGCTGGATCATCTGGCGCAGCCGCGTGCTGGAGACGTGCATCGTGCAGGACAGGTAGACGACCTCCACCCCGACCGAGGCGAAGTCGCGTTCCCACTGGTCGCCTCGGGGAGTGCCGCGCCAGTCGTCTCCCCGAGACCTGCTACGCCGACAAATTCGCCGCCCGCGTCAGCACCGCCCTCAAGGACGTCCGTGGTGACGCCGCCGAGGTCCGGGCCGCGCTCAGGCGCGCCGGCTACCCCGACGAGCGGATCGTGGACATGAACCCCGAGCACGACTCCCCGCGCGTCCGCACGGACCTCCGTGTGCAGGACACCCGCGTCGTTCACACCGGCGCGGGCGGCAGCGTCGTCGACAAGTTCGGCGCGCAGCCCGGGGCGCCCCTCAAGGACGTCCGCCACATCCCGGAATCTGCCCGCCGACCCGGCCCGTGACGCGGCCCTCGGCTGTAGCGGCGGCCTCCGCCTCCAGACGGTCGCGCTCGGCCTGGTCCGCAGCCGCGACCGTCTTCTCCTCGCGCGGGCGAGTAAGCCCGGGTACCGGGAGCGGCCATCCGCGCTCACTTGGCAGGCCCGGCCCGTGCACCGCCGTCTTCCAGCGGCCGTCGTCGAGCTCCGTTGCGCAGCCGCCGCAGGCCGGACGGGCCGGTCGGCGCCGGCCGAAAATCCAGCCCCTCCGGCGTTTGAGGAGCGGGGTGCGGGGCGGAGCCCCGGGAGCCGGCCCGCAGGGTCAGGCCCGGCAGAGGATTTCGCCGTTCAGGACCGAGAACCAGGCGTCGGGCTCGGCCCCCCACACGCGCCAGGCCTGCGCGGCGGCGGCCAGGTCGGAACCGGTCGCGTGGCCGCCGCCGGTGGCGATGGCGGCGTACGAGGAGGCCGTCGTGCGGTCCGCCCACAGCGCCGACCACCACGCGGCCTCCTCCGGGGTGGCGAAGCACCAGGCCGTCGCCGACGAGGCCACGTCCGTGAAGCCGGCCTCCCCGGCCCACGCCCGCAGCCGTCGTCCCGCGTCCGGCTCGCCGCCGTTCGCGCGGGCGACGCGCCGGTACAGGCTCAGCCAGTCGTCCAGACCCGGCGTCGCCGGGTACCAGGTCATCGCCGCGTAGTCGGCGTCGCGCGCCGCCACGATCCCGCCCGGCCGGCACACCCGCCGCATCTCGCGCAGGGCCTGCACCGGGTCACCCACGTGCTGCAGCACCTGGTGGGCGTGGACCACGTCGAAGGAGTCGTCCGGGAAATCCAGTGCGTGGACGTCCGCCGTGCCGAACTCGATACCGCTCACCCCGCGCTCCGCCGCGTGCGCCCGGGCCTGTTCGACCACGTCCTGTGCCGCGTCGACCGCGGTGACCCGGCCGCCCGGCGCGACCAGCTCCGCCAGGTCCGCGGTGATCGTGCCCGGGCCGCAGCCGACGTCCAGTACGGACATGCCCGGGCGCAGCTCGCCGATCAGGTACGCGGCGGAGTTCTCGGCGGTGCGCCAGCGGTGCGAGCGCAGGACCGACTCGTGGTGGCCGTGGGTGTAGACGGCGGTTTCCTTGGCGGCGTTCATGGCCGGACCCTCCTCGTCGAAGCGTTGGACCCACCGTAGACGAACAGTTCGTCATCTGAGATCGACGTTTTGACATGTGGACACCAGCCTTGCGTACCAGGAGCATTGGGTGAGGTCGGTGGCAGGGAAATGCGGGGGCGAGGAGAGTGGCTCCTGGGGGACGTGCCCATGGCAGAGGACGGTGAGGGCCATGCCGGAGACGCTGCTCGAACAGCACGCCGAGGCGCTGCGGCTCTTCGGAGAACGGGTGCGGGCCGTCAGGGACGACCAGTGGGACGCGCCGACCCCGTGTGCGGAATGGAACGTGCGGGAGCTGGTCAACCACGTCACCGGCGAGCAGCTCTGGATCCCGCCGCTGGTCACCGAGGGCCGCACCGTCGAGGAGCTCGGCGACGCGTTCTCCGGCGACGTGCTGGGGGAGGACCCGGTCGCGGCCTGGGACAGGGCCTCGGCCGCCGCGCACGCGGCCTTCGCCGCCTCCGGTGCGCTGGACCGGACCGTGCGGCTCTCGTACGGGCCCGCGCTCGGGTCGGCGTACTGCTCGGAGCTGACCGCCGACTGCGTCGTGCACACCTGGGACCTCTCCCGGGGCATCGGCGCCGACGACCGGCTGCCGGACGGCCTCGTCGAGTTCTCCATCAAGGAGGTCATGCCCTACGCCGACGGGCTCGCGGCGAGCGGCATGTACGCGGCGCCGCTGGAGGTGCCGGCCGGTGCGAACGCGCAGACGAGGCTGCTCGGGCTGGTCGGGAGGAAGGGCTGACGCCCGGCACCGGCATCCGGCTCCCGGCCCCCCTCCCGGCTGACCCTCCCGGCGTTCAGCTGACGGGCATACCGGCTCAAATAATCGTATAAAGGTCAGGACCAGGGTCGGGCCACCGGAGCGTGGCAGGACGAGGGCGGAAGGCGGCACACGGTGGCGGGGACGCAGCGCACGGCGACGGAGGGCCGCGGCCCGGTCCGGTACGGCCCGCCCGCGCCCCAGCCCGGCCTGCCCGTACTGCCCGAACTGATCTCCGTCCTCGCCGCGGCCGCCGGGCGCGCCGCCCCCGAACCGCCGGGCGGCGGGTCGGCCGTCCGCGAGGCCGCCTGCCGGCACTGGGGGCGGCGTGGGCTCGCCACCTCCCCCGAGAACGTCGCCGCCGGCCCCGGCGCCCCCGCGCTGCTCCTCGCCCTGCTCGGGGCGTACGGGGGCGACGTGATGCTGCCCCGGCCATGTCCCGCCTGGTGGACCCCGCAGGTCCGGCTGCTGGGACGGCGGGCCTATCACGTGCCGACCCCGGCCGAGTGCGGCGGCGTACCCGACCCCTACGCGCTGCTGGAGACCGTACGGCGGGTGCGCGCCGAGGGCGGCGACCCGCGGGTGCTGCTGCTGTCGGTCGCCGACGATCCGACCGCGACCGTGCCGCCGCCCGAGATGCTGCTCGAGGCCTGCGAGGCCGCCGAGTCCGCCGGGCTGTTCGTCGTCAGCGACGAGAGCTGGCGCGACACCGTCCACCGGCCCCACGACACCCTCGTCCTGAGCCCCGCCGAGATGCTCCCGGAACAGGCGGCCGTCCTCGTCGACCTGTCCGGCGCGATGCTGCCCGCCGGCTGGCCCGCCGCCGTGGTCCGCTTCCCCGGCACCGCGCGCGGGACCTGGCTGCGCGCCCGCACCCTCGACGTCCTCACCGCCACCGGCGCCATGGTCGCCGGACCCGTGGCCGGCGCCGCCGCGCACGCCCTCGACGAACCCCACGCCGTCGCCGGACGGGCCTCCGCGGCCGCCGCCCTGCACGGCGCGGTGGCAGCCGCCGCACACCGGGAACTCCTCGCGGCCGGGGCGCTGGCCCGGCCCCCGCAGGCCGGCCGGCACCTCTACGCCGATCTCACCCCGCTGCGCGCCGGACTCGCCCGGCACGGGGTCGGCGACGCCATGGAACTGGAGGACTGGCTCGGCGGCCGGCTCGGCGCGCCGACGCCCGGCGGGCAGCGCTTCGCGGACGAACTGGGCGCACTGCGGGTCAGGTTGTCCACCGGCCCCCTGCTGGGCGCCACCCCGGAGGAGCGGCTGGCCGCGCTCACCGCCCGCGACCCGCTCGCGCTCCCGCACGTGCGGAGCTCCCTCGACCTGCTCGGATCGGTCCTGGCCGGGCTGGCCTGACCTCCCGACGCGCTTCCCTGCGTACCCCGACCCGACCGCCCCGACCCGGTGAACGGAGACTGTTCGATGAGGGAC
>NZ_JARAYQ010000227.1:0-13673 GCF_033794505.1 Streptomyces sp. MB09-01
GCCGGTGCACTGTGTACCGGGCCCGGTGCGGAAGGCGCGGCGGTCGGCTGGTGCCGGCGGGGGTGCGGAGGGTGCCGGGGCCGCCGGAAGTTCCGCGGTCACCAGGGCATCGACACTCCGCCGTTCGGGCGAAGGATCTGACCCGTCATGAAGGACGAGGCGTCCGAGGCCAGGTAGAGCACCGCCTGGGCGATGTCCTCGGGCTCGCCGACCCGGCGCAGCGGGGACATGCGGACCATCGCCGCCTCGGTCCGCTTCTGGACCTCGGGGCTGTGGCGGCCGGTCATCGGGGTGCGGATCCAGCCCGGTGCGACGGCGTTGACCCGTATGCCGTGCGGGCCGGCCTCGGTGGCGAGGGTCTTGGTCAGCTGCACCACGGCGGCCTTGGCGGCGCTGTAGCACAGCAGGCCGGGCTGGGCGGCGTCCACGGCCCCGGAGGCCATGGTGACGATGGAGCCGGGACGGCCGGCCGCGATCATGCTGCGGGCGGCTTCCTGGCAGGTGCGCAGCACCCCCTTGAAATTGACGTCCAGGACCCGGTCGAGGTCCTCGTCGGTCGTCTCCAGAACGCTGCTGGTGTGCATGACCCCGGCGATGGCGGCCGTGATGTCGAGCGGGCCCGCCGCGGTGACGGCCGCCCGGAGCGCCGCCCGGTTGGTGACGTCGAGGGGATGGACGGTGGCGGCGCCGCCGGCCTTGGTGACGAGGGCGGCCGTCTCGGTGAGGCCCTGCTCGTCGCGGTCCGCGCAGTGGACGTGCGCGCCCGCTTCGGCGAGGAGGACGGCGGTGGCGCGGCCGATGCCGCTGGCCGCGCCGGTGACCAGGGCGGTGCGGCCGGTGAGGTCGTACGAGGCTGTGGGTGTGGGCATGCCGGGACGGTACGACCGGATCTGACGGAGCGTCAACCGGTGCGTCCCGTCCCCTAGACACCGCCTACGGTGTCGGGCCCGGCTGGCAGCGGGGGCACCAGTACGTGGGGCGGTCGTCCTGGGGGGCTTCGCGGACGGGGGTGCCGCAGCGCAGGCACGGCCGGTGGGAGCGGCCGTAGACGAAGAGGTTCTGGCCCGGGCGGCGGCTGCCGGTGGTGTTGCGGGGGCCCGGCCGCTCGCCGGTGTTCGCGGACAGCAGCCGGTGGGCGGCGGCGGCCAGGCGGGGCAGGGTCGCCTCGGGGAGCGCGCCGACCGGTGTCCACGGCGTGACTCCGGCCAGGAAGCAGAGCTCGGCCTTGTAGATGTTGCCGATGCCGGCGAGGTTGCGCTGGTCGAGCAGGGCCTCGCCGAGGGGGCGCTCGGGGGCCGCGAGCAGATTGGCGGCGGCCCGCGCAGGATCCCAGTCCGGGCCGAGGAGATCGGGGCCGAGGTGGCCCACGGCCCGGTCCTCGTCGGCGGTGCGGAGCAGCTCCAGGACGGGGAGGCGGTAGCCGACGGCGGTGTGGTCGGCGGTCCCGAGGACGGCCCTGATCTCGTACGCGGGGCCGCCGCGCCACTTCTCGCCGGCGGCGAAGACGTGCCAGGCGCCGTCCATGCGGAGGTGGCTGTGCAGGGTGAGGCCGCCCTCGAAGCGGGCGAGGAGGTGTTTGCCGCGGGGGGTGACGTCGAGGGTGACGCGGCCGGTGAGGTCGGCGGTGGCGAAGCGGGGGACGCGGAGGTCGCTGCGGGTGAGTTCGCGGCCTGCCAGGGCGGCGTGGAGACGGGTCGCCGCGCGCCGGATGCTGTCGCCTTCGGGCATGGGGCCATTGTCGCCCGCCGCGGTCTGCTGGGGACCGGGTTCCGGTAGGCGCGGCGGCCCCGTGGGCCGGGCGAACGGCGGTCCGGGTTCAACGGCGGTCCGGGTGAACGGAGCGAGCCCCTGCGGCGAGGTGTGCCGCAGGGGCTCTTTGGGTCAGGAGGGGTTTGAGGGGCCGGAGAGTCCAGTGGGTCCAGTGTTAGTGAGGCTGGAGGTACCAGAGGGGCCGGGGGTGTCAGAGGGGCCTGAGGGCCCGCTCATCACTTCCAGACGAGACCCTTGTTCGGGTAGCTGTAGGGGTTGCCCCAGTACTCGGCCGCGGTGACCTTCGTCTGGGCCGACGGGGCGAGGGCCACCGCGCAGCTGGTCTGCGTCTGGCCGTTGACGAAGCCCTTCGGCAGCGACTCGTTCGGGCACTTCTCGAACTTGCCTATGATCGACAGGCGCTGGGCCTCGGTGCCGTCCCCGAGCAGGCCCTTGACCTGGGTCACGGACGAGTGCGACAGGTCCGTGGTGCCGGTGTTCTTGACCGAGTAGCGGATGTAGTACGGGATCATCCCCTTCACTTTGTCGCCGAGCTTGAGCACGTCCAGGTCGGCCGGGTTGCCCTGCTCGATCGCGGTGACCGTGAGGGCGATCTGGCCGCCCTTGTTGCTTCCGTAGCTGAACGGGATCTCCGCGGCCTCGCCGATCTTGAAGGTCTGGCCGGACTTCGCCGTGCCGTTGGCCCCGGCGGGGGCCTCGCTGCCGCCCGTGGTGGGGCCGGTGGCGCTGGGGCTGGCCGAGGCGGACGGGCCGTCGGGCGAGGGGGTCGGGGCTCCGGCCGAGGCGGAACCGCTCGGCTGCGCGGGGGCCAGCTCCTCGTTGCCGTTCTTGCAGCCGGTCAGGGCCAGGGTGCCGGCGACCGCCAGAACGACCGCGCCGAGGGTGGTGGTACGCATGCTGATGGTGCTCACTCTTCTGCTCCCCCATGAGGTGCATCGCCAATGCAATGCCTGTGATCATCTTGATAAAGGATGAGTAAGCGGCTGTGCCAGCCCAGGGGGCGGCCCACAACGGTTCTGTGACATGTCCAGGACGTGAGCGGAACAGTCGGCGCCGATTTGCAGTGGTCAGGAACGCAAGCGCAAACCCCTCGGGGTGGCGTGGAAACCGGCTGCCTCCAGGGCCCGGCCCAGGGGGGAGGTCAGAGCGGCTGCCGCGTTGATGCGTTCCACGGTGAGGGCCGGGAGGGTGCCGGCGCGGGAGGCCGCGGCCAGGGCGGCCGTGGCGGCCGCCAGCCGGGGATCCTCCGGCGGGGGCCAGGCCAGCAGGGTCTTGCCGCCACGCTCCAGGTACAGGGTGAGCTCGCCGTCCACCAGGACCACCAGAGAGCCCGCCTTGCGGCCTGGTTTGTGGGTGGCCCCGGCCGGGGGCTCGGGCCAGGGCAGGGCCGCGCCGTACGCGTTCGCCGGGTCGGCGGCCGCCAGGACCACCGCCGCCAGCGGGGGCGGGGTCCGCTCCGCGGCCCGGAGGCGGTCCACCGCGCCGTCCATCGCGAACTGGGCCGCGCCCAGCCCCTCGACCACATAGCCCCGACGGGCCTGGCCGCTGTCCTCGAAGGCCGACAGGACGCGGTACACCGCGCTGAAGCCCCCTTCGACGCCCTCCGCCGCCACCGCGCCCCTGGTGACCACGCCGTGCCGGTCCAGCAGGGTGCGGGCCAGGGCGTGGGCCCGGTGGGTCGGGTCGGGAGCCTGGGACGGCAGCAGCGACCAGCGCCCGGAGACCGTGGGCGGGCCGGTACGGGACACGGTCGCGCTGAGCGTGCCGTACCGGCCGCGGGGGACCGTGCGCCGGGCCCGGTGGGCCGTCGCGCCCGCCGTGCGGCCCGATCCCAGGAGCGAGCGCAGGGGAGCCAGGGTGTCGTTGGTGAGCCGGCCCGACCAGGCCAGGTCCCACACCGCCTCGGAGAGGGCGACGTCGGAGACCTCGGGGAACTCGGCGCGGATCGACTGCGCGATCTGGCGGAAGAACAGGCCGTACCCACCGGTCAGGGCAGCCAGGACCGCCTGGTGGAGCGGGCTCGGGTCCAGCGGGTGCGGCGGCGGCAGGAGCAGCGGGGCCGCGTCCGCCAGGTACAGGGAGATCCAGCCGTCCTTGCCCGGGAGGGCTCCCGCGCCCGCCCAGACCACCTCACCGGCAGTGGTCAGCTCGTCCAGGAGGCCGGGGGAGTAGCCCGCCACCCGCGACGGGAGGATCAGCCGTTCCAGCGCCGAGGCCGGGACCGGGGCGCCCTGGAGCTGCTCGACCGCCCGGGCCAGTCCGTCGAGGCCGCGCAGGGCTCCGCCCAGGTGCTGCCACTGGGGCAGGAACGTGGCCAGCGAAGCCGGCGGCACGGGCTCCAGCTCCTGGCGGAGCGCGGCGAGGGAGCGGCGCCGGAGCCGGCGCAGCACCGTCGCGTCGCACCACTCCTGGCCGATGCCCGCCGGGTGGAACTCGCCCTGGACCACCCGGCCGGCCGCCGCGAGCCGGTGCAGCGCGCCCTCGGTCACCGCGGTGCCCAGGCCGAAGCGGGTGGCGACGGCGGCCGTGGTGAACGGCCCGTGGGTGCGGGCGTACCGGGCCAGCAGGTCCCCGAGGGGGTCCTTGACCGGCTCGGTGAAGGCCTCCGGAACGCCGACGGGGAGCGCCGTGCCCAGGGCGTCCCGCAGCCGGCCCGCGTCCTCGACCGACGCCCAGTGCTCCGCGCCGCCGATCCGGACCCGGATGGCGCGGCGGGCCGCGGCGAGCTCCTGTGCCCAGGCCGGCTCCGCCCCGCGCTCGGTCAGCTGGTCCTGCGTCAGCGGGCCCAGCATGCGCAGCAGGTCGGCCACCGACTCGGGATCCTTGGCCCGCCGGTCCTCGGTGAGCCACTGGAGCTCCCGCTCCAGCTCCTCCAGCACCTGCGCGTCGAGGAGCTCGCGCAGCTCCGCCTGGCCGAGCAGCTCGGCCAGCAGCCGGGAGTCCAGCGACAGCGCGGCCGCCCTGCGCTCGGCGAGCGGCGAGTCCCCCTCGTAGAGGAACTGGGCGACGTACCCGAAGAGGAGGGAACGGGCGAAGGGGGAGGGCTCCGGGGTGGTGACCTCGACCAGCCGCACGCGGCGCGCCTCGATGTCCCCCATCAGCTCGGTCAGGCCGGGCACGTCGAAGACGTCCTGGAGGCACTCGCGTACGGCCTCCAGCACGATCGGGAAGGAGCCGAACTCCGAGGCCACCTGGAGCAGTTGCGAGGCGCGCTGGCGCTGCTGCCACAGTGGGGTGCGCTTGCCCGGACTGCGCCGCGGCAGCAGCAGGGCGCGGGCCGCGCACTCGCGGAAGCGGGAGGCGAAGAGAGCGGAGCCGCCGACCTGGTCGGTGACGATCTGGCTGATGTCGCCGTGGTCGAAGGCGACGTCGGCCGCGCCCAGCGGGGCCTGTTCGTCGTCGAACTCGAACGGCTGCGGAGCCGCGGGGTCGTGGTCCAGCAGGTCCATGGACAGCAGGTCCGCGTCCGGGAGGCGGAGCACGATCCCGTCGTCGGCGTGCATCACCTGCGCGTCCATGCCGTACTTCTCGGCGAGGCGGGCGCCCAGCGCGAGCGCCCACGGGGCGTGCACCTGGGCGCCGAAGGGGGAGTGGACCACGACCCGCCAGTCGCCCAGCTCGTCGCGGAAGCGCTCCACCACGATGGTCCGGTCGTCCGGGACGTGACCGCAGGCCTCGCGCTGCTCGGAGAGGTACGACAGCACGTTCTCCGCGGCCCAGGCGTCCAGGCCGGCGGCCAGCAGCCGCAGCCGGGCGTCCTCGTCGGTGAGGCCGCCGAGCTCGCGCAGGAACGCGCCGACCGCGCGGCCCAGTTCGAGCGGCCGGCCGAGCTGGTCGCCCTTCCAGAACGGCAGCCGGCCCGGCACCCCGGGGGCCGGGGTGACCAGGACGCGGTCGCGGGTGATGTCCTCGATCCGCCACGAGGTCGTGCCCAGCGTGAAGACGTCCCCGACGCGGGACTCGTAGACCATCTCCTCGTCGAGCTCGCCGACCCTGCCGCCGCCCTTCTTCGGGTCCGAGCCGGCCAGGAAGACGCCGAAGAGACCGCGGTCCGGGATGGTGCCGCCGGAGGTCACCGCGAGGCGCTGGGCCCCCGGCCGCCCGGTGATCGTCCCCGCCACCCGGTCCCAGACCACCCGCGGCCTCAGCTCGGCGAACGCGTCCGACGGATAGCGGCCCGCCAGCATGTCCAGCACCGCCGTGAACGCCGACTCCGGCAGCGCGGCGAAGGGCGCCGCCCGCCGCACCAGGGCGAGCAGGTCGTCCAGCTGCCAGGTGTCCATCGCGACCATCGCGACCAGCTGCTGCGCCAGCACGTCCAGGGGGTTGGAGGGGACGCGGAGGGACTCGATCGCCCCCGTGCGCATCCGCTCGGTGACCACGGCCGCCTGCACCAGGTCGCCGCGGTACTTGGGGAAGACCACCCCGGTGGAGACCGCGCCCACCTGGTGGCCGGCCCGGCCCACCCGCTGCAGCCCGGACGCCACCGACGGCGGGGATTCCACCTGTACCACCAGGTCCACCGCGCCCATGTCGATGCCCAGCTCCAGGCTGGACGTGGCGACCACGGCCGGCAGCCGGCCCGCCTTCAGGTCCTCCTCCACGATCGCCCGCTGCTCCTTGGACACCGATCCGTGGTGCGCGCGGGCCAGCAGGGGCGGGGCGCCCAGAGCGGCGCCCGACTGGGCCATGATCTCGGCCGGGGGCGAACCCTCCGGCAGCCGCTCGCCCATCGCGCGCTCGTACGCGATCTCGTTGAGCCGGTTGCACAGACGCTCGGCGAGACGGCGGGAGTTGGCGAACACGATCGTCGAGCGGTGGGCCTGCACCAGGTCCGCGATCCGCTCCTCCACATGCGGCCAGATCGACGGCTTGTCCCCGCCCTCCTTGCCCTCGGTCGCCGGCGAGCCCCCCAACTCGCCCATGTCCTGCACCGGGACGACCACCGACAGGTCGAACTCCTTGGTGGAGGGCGGCTGGACGATCTCCACCTTGCCGCGCGGCGCGAGGTACCGGGCCACCTCGTCCACCGGCCGGACCGTCGCAGACAGCCCGATCCGGCGCGCCGGGCGCGGCAGCAGCTCGTCCAGCCGCTCCAGGGAGAGGGCGAGGTGGGCGCCGCGCTTGGTCCCGGCGACCGCGTGCACCTCGTCCAGGATCACGGTCTCGATCCCGGCGAGGGCGTCCCGGGCGGCCGAGGTCAGCATCAGGAACAGCGACTCGGGGGTGGTGATCAGGATGTCCGGCGGGCGGGTGGCCAGCGCCCGCCGCTCGGCGGGCGGGGTGTCGCCGGAGCGGATCCCGACCCGGATGTCCGGCTCGGGCAGGCCGAGGCGGACGGACTCCTGGCGGATCCCGGTCAGCGGGCTGCGGAGATTGCGCTCCACGTCGACGGCCAGGGCCTTCAGGGGCGACACGTACAGGACGCGGCAGCGCTTCTTCGCCTCGGCGGGCGGCGGGGTCGAGGCGAGCCGGTCGAGGGCGGCGAGGAAAGCGGCCAGCGTCTTGCCGGAGCCGGTCGGCGCCACGACCAGCACGTCCGAGCCCTCCCCGATCGCCCGCCAGGCACCCTCCTGAGCGGTGGTGGGCGTACGGAAGGCCCCCGTGAACCACGAGCGGGTCGCGGGGGAGAACGAGTCGAGCGCAGCGCCTGCCATGCCCCCATCGTGCACCCGGCCACTGACAACGTCCCGGACCTGGGGAAACGTCCGTCGCGGGCGCAGCGCAGAATGGGGGGGATGGGGACGCAAGAGGGCGGCCGGGAGTGGGCACGGCACTGGCAGTACGCGGAACTGCCCGGGCTGGACCTGCTGCGCGCCCACTACGTACGCCACACGTTCCCGCGCCACGCCCACGACGGGTACGTCATCGCGGCCGTCACCGGCGGCATCGAGGAGGTCGGCCTGCCGGGCCACGTCGTGCGCGCCGGACCGGGCAGTGTGGTCCTGATCAACCCCGAGGTTCCGCACACCGCGCGCGCCGGGGTCCCCGAGGGCTGGGCGTACGCCACCCTCTACCCCTCCCGCGAGCTGATCACCGAGGTCGCCGACGAGATCGGCACCCTGCGCGGCACCCTCGGCTTCACGGCCGACGTGGTCACCGACCCGCACGGATCGCGGACCATCACCGAGGTGCACCGGGCCGCCGAAGCCGGCAACGCGCTGGCCGCCGACACGCTGCTGCGCGCAGTCGTGGCACGGATGCTGACCCGGCACGCGGGCCCGCTGCCGGCCCGCACGGTACGGCGTGCGGGCGCCGCCGACGCCGAACGGGCCCGGGCGGTGCTGGCGGAGCGGATGGCAGACCCGCCGTCGCTGGAGAAGCTGGCGGCGGACCTCGGAACCAGCCCCTTCGCGCTGCTGCGGTCCTTCCGCGAGCAGTACGGGATGCCGCCGCACACCTGGCTGACCGACGCCCGGGTCCGCCGGGCCCGCCGGCTGCTCGACGCGGGCACCCCGCCGGCGGAGGCGGCCGTCACCGTCGGCTTCACCGACCAGCCGCACCTGAACCGGCACTTCACCCGCATCGTGGGGGTCCCCCCGGGCGCGTACCGGCGCGAACGGGCCGTGTAGTCCTCCTCCCGCCGCGCCGGGGCCGACCAGGGCGGCCGGGGGCGCGCAAGAACGTACAAGACCATCCGCCCGGACTCCGCGTAGCTTCGGGGCGTGGGAGAGAAGCAGCTGGTCACAGAGCCAGAGATACGAGAGACAGCCGTACCTGACGGGCGGCCGCGGGCCGCCGTCATCCGCGACGCGCTCGGGGTCGGGGTGGCCGTCGGGCTGTCCGGGTTCGCCTTCGGGGTGACCGCCGCCGGGGCCGGCATCAGCACCCTCCAGGCCTGCGTGCTGAGCCTGCTCGTCTTCACCGGCGCCTCGCAGTTCGCCCTGGTCGGAGCGTTCGCGGCGGGCGGCAATCCGTTCACCGCCGCCGCCGGGGCCTTCTTCCTCGGGACCCGCAACGCCTTCTACGGGCTGCGGCTGTCACAGCTCCTCGCGCTGCCGCGCGCCGTACGGCCCCTCGCCGCGCACTGGGTGATCGACGAGACCACCGCCGTGGCGCTGGCCCAGCCCGACCGGAAGTCGGCCCGGCTCGGTTTCACCGTCACCGGGCTCAGTCTCTACGTGCTGTGGAACCTCACCACGCTGCTCGGCTCGCTCGGCGCCGAGGCCATCGGGGACACAAAAACGTGGGGGCTGGACGCCGCCGGACCCGCCGTGTTCCTGGCCCTGCTCGCGCCGATGCTGAAGACCGCCACCGAGCGGGCCGTCGCCGCCCTCGCGCTCGTCCTCGGGCTCGGCTTCCTGCCGGTGCTGCCCGCCGGGGTGCCCGTGCTGATCGCGGCCCTGGCCGCCCCCGTCGTGCTGTGGACGAAGGGACGCCGCCCGTGAACGTCTGGATCGCCATCGGACTCACCGTCGTCGGCTGCTACGCCGTCAAGCTCGCCGGGCTGCTGGTTCCCGCCGGGGCCCTGGAGCGGCCGCTGGTGCGCCGTCTGGCCGCCCTGCTGCCGGTCGCGCTGCTCGCCGCGCTCACCGCCCAGCAGACCTTCAGCACCGGATCCGCCCTCGTCGTCGACGCCCGCGCCGCCGGGCTCGCCGCCGCCGGCCTGGCCCTGCTGCTGCGGGCGCCGTTCCTCGTCGTGGTCGCGGCCGCCGTCGTCGTCACCGCGGGGGTACGGGCCCTGGGAGGCTGACCCCGCCCGGCAGGCGCCCGTACGCCCGCAGGGTCAGCAGGGCCTCCAGCGTCGCGATCGGCCGCCGCTCCAGCGAGCTCCCCGGAGCCCAGGCCTCGCGGCGGACCGGCCAGCCCCCGTCCCCCTGCTGCGCGGCGGCCAGGTGGTCCAGCGAGCGGCGCATCTCGTCGTCCGTGAACCAGCCGCGGGCCAGCGATTCGGGCCGCCGCGCGAAGTCGTGCGGGAAGAGGAGCTCGCCCGGTGCGTAGCCCGGGGCGGGCGGGTACTCCCCGCGCCGCCCCGGATCGAGCACCGCGAGCTTCTGCGCGCGCACCAGCCGGCCCAGCCGGTCCGCGGCCGCCGCCGCGCGCGCCCGGTCCGGGACGCCGTCGAGGAAGGCCACCGCGCTCTGGACCTCGTACGGATGCGAGTGGCGCAGGCTCTCGACCCGGTCCCAGCAGAAGTCGGTGGCCCGGAAGAGCCAGGCGTGCCAGACCCGGTTGCGGTGCAGCAGGCCGACGACCGGGCCCGTGGTCAGCAGCTCGCCGGGCGGGGCGTCGTAGACCGGGTGGTACGGGGCCGCCGGGTAGGCCCGCGGGGCCGGGAAGACCACCGGGAGCGCGCCGTCCGGGGTGGAGACCGAGGTCAGGTGGCGGCAGAGCCGCTCGATGCGCTGTCCGGCGCAGCGGCCCAGGCTGTCGAGCACGCGCAGCGCGTGCGCGGTGTGCAGGGGCTGGCTGAGCGGACCGCGCAGATCCGGATCGAGCGCGTGACCGTAGCCGCCGTCGCCGTTGAGGTACGAACCGAGGGCGGTGTCCACCTGGTCGGCGTCCCCGCCGAGGAAGTGGAACGCGAACCTCCGCTGCTCCAGCACGCGGGCCGTGAGCCAGATGAACTGCTCCGCGCGGGCCAGCGGGGTCTGCGCGGTCTGCGGGGGCGGCACGGCGTGCGGGGACTGCGGGGGCTGTGACGTCTGCGGGGAAGCTTCGTCTCCGGGCATGCGTGCAACCTAGGACGCGGCGGTGCGGCCAGGAGGGGCGAACGCGGCCGGTGCACTCTCCCGGGGCGGGATACTGGGGGCATGCGGTTGACGATTTTCTGGGAGCGGATGGCCGAGCACTTCGGCGCGGGCTACGCCGACTCCTTCGCGCGGGACCACGTCATGACGGAGCTGGGCGGGCGTACCGTCCACCAGGCGCTGGACGCGGGCTGGGAGGCCAAGGACGTGTGGCGCGCGGTGTGTTCGGCGATGGACGTGCCCGCCTCGCTGCGCTGACGCCGCCGGCTCGCTTCGTGGTTCGGGCGGCCGGTGGGACAGACTTGGCGGCGTGGCAGCCAGTGATGAGACGACGACCGACGACCAGACCGCCGACGTCCGGGGCGAGCGGCCGGGCAGCCGGTCGACGGCCCCCGGACCGGACTCCGACCCGGCCTCCGATCGAGGCGCTGAGGACCCCGGCGGCCCGCGACGCCCGGTAGCCCCCGGCGGTCCCGTCCCGCAGACCGGCTCCGGCGGCGCAGGGAGCCCCCCGGCCGGTGCGGCCCCCGGCGGGGCGGAGGAGCGGATGCCGCGCTGGCTGCCGCGCGCCGTGGTCCTCGTACTGGCGCTCGTCGCCTGCTTCCAGCTCGGCAGCTGGGCCTTCCACCAGCTCATCGGGCTGCTCGTCAACATCCTGATCGCGTTCTTCCTCGCGCTCGCGATCGAACCGGCGGTGTCCGGGATGGCGGCCCGCGGGGTGCGCCGCGGGCTCGCCGCCTTCGTGGTGTTCCTCGCGGTGCTCATCGTGACCGCGGGCTTCCTCGCGCTGCTCGGCTCGATGCTCGCCGGGCAGATCATCGAGATGGTGGAAGGATTCCCGGGCTACCTCGACCGGGTGATCAACTCGATCAACACCACGTTCGACACCGAGCTGTCCCGGCTGGAGATCCAGGACAGCATGCTGCGCTCCGACTGGCTGCGCAAGTACGTGCAGAACAGCGCGACCGGCGTGCTCGACGTGTCCGCCACCGTGCTCGGCGGACTCTTCAAGCTGCTGACGATCGGGTTGTTCTCCTTCTACTTCGCCGCCGACGGACCACGGCTGCGGCGCGCGCTGTGCTCCGTACTGCCGCCCGCCAAGCAGGCCGAGGTGCTGCGCGCCTGGGAGATCGCCGTCGCCAAGACGGGCGGCTACCTCTACTCGCGCGGGCTGATGGCGCTGATCTCCGGTATCGCCACCTACATCCTGCTGGCGGTGCTCGGGGTGCCGTACGCGCCCGCCCTCGCGATGTGGGTGGGACTGGTCTCGCAGTTCATCCCCACCATCGGCACGTACCTCGCGGGTGCGCTGCCGGTCCTGATCGCCTTCACCGTCGACCCCTGGTACGCGCTGTACGTCCTCGCTTTCGTGGTGGTCTACCAGCAGTTCGAGAACTACGTCCTGCAACCCAAGCTGACCTCGAAGACCGTGGACATCCATCCGGCGGTCGCCTTCGGATCGGTCATCGCGGGCACCGCCCTGCTCGGCGCGGTCGGGGCGCTCATCGCGATCCCGGCCATCGCCACGCTGCAGGCCTTCCTCGGCGCGTACGTGAAGCGCTACGCGCTGACGGAGGAGGCGGATTCTTCTACGGCGCGTCCCCGGCGCCGCCGACTGCGCTTGCCACGGCTTCGGTGACGGTCGCCTCGGCGGCGGCCTTGGTCACGCCGAGGCCGCTGAGCGGGCCCTCGCCGTTCTCCAGCTCCAGGAGCGCGAGCAGGACGTGTTCGGTGCCGACGTAGTCGTGGCCCAGGCGCAGGGCCTCGCGGAAGGTGAGCTCCAGGGCCTTCTTCGCGGACGCGTCGAAGGGGATGAGGTCGGGGACCTCCGCTTGGGGCGGGGGCAGTACGGCGGCCACGGCGGCGCGCACGCCGTCCGCCGTGACCCCTTGGGCGCCCAGGGCGAGCCCCGCGAAGCTCTCGGGTTCGGCCAGCAGGCCCAGGACCAGGTGGTCCGTGCGGATCTCGGTGCCGCCGGCCGCGCGGGCCTCGTTCTGCGCGGTCACGACGACGTTGCGGGCGCGGGGGGTGAAGCGGCCGAAGCCCGCGTTCGGGTCGAGCGCGGCGGCCCCCTCCTTGTCCGCCTTGGGGACGAAGCGCTTCTGGGCCGCCTGGCGGGTGACGCCCATGCTGCGGCCGATGTCGGTCCAGGAGGCGCCGGAGCGGCGGGCCTGGTCGACGAAGTGGCCGATGAGGTGGTCCGCGACGTCCCCCAGGGCCTCGGCGGCGACGACGGCGCCGCTCAGCTGCTCCAGGGGGTCGGTGTGAACCTTGTTGATGGCCTCGATCAGGTCGTCGAGGCGTACCGGATTGGTCATGCGAACGGGTTCCACGGATGGGTTCGTCATGAGTGCAACCGTAGGTTGACAGTCGCGCGAGTGTCAACCTTGGGTTGTCACTCGTCGGCGGGCTGCACCGGTCGCGGCCCGTCACGAAAGCAGGGAGTGCGCCCCGTCCGGGGGCGCGCCGCTCGCGCCGGCGGCGAACGCCGCCTGTGGGTTGCAACCAAGCCTTGGACAAACGCTGTTGCGCGATCTCTACTTGTGACGCATCGACGGGGGTCGTGTCGGCGGGTGGGGTTAAGGTCCCCCTCAAGGCGCGCGCATCGAGAACCTCACGGAGGAGATCCGGCATGAGCAAGACCGGCGGCAGCACGCACGAGGGATTCACGGCCGAGGAGCGGGCCGCGATGAAGGACCACGCCCAGGAGCTGAAGACGGCCGCGCGCCGCAGCTCGCGTGCGGACAAGGCGGCGGAGGCGGAGCGGGAGGTCCTCGCGAAGATCGCCGAGATGCAGGACTCGGACCGGATCATGGCCGAGCGCGTGCACGCCGTCATCACGGCCGCCGCCCCGGTCCTGGCGCCGAAGCTGTGGTACGGGATGCCCTCCTACGCCCTGGACGGCAAGGTCGTCTGCTTCTTCCAGAGCGCCGAGAAGTTCAAGGCGCGCTACGCGACCCTCGGCTTCAGCGACCTGGCCCGGCTGGACGAGGGCACGATGTGGGCGGCCGGCTTCGCCCTGGCCGAGGTGACGGCCGAGGTGGAGGAGCGGATCGCCGCGCTCGTGAAGCAGGCCGTGAGCTGACCCCCTCGCCCCGACGGATACCAGGCCCACGAAGCCCCCGCCCGGTCACCGGGCGGGGGCTTCGTGGGCCTGGTATCCGTCGGGGCGAGGGGGTCAGCTCACGGCCTGCTTCACGAGCGCGGCGATCC
>NZ_JARAYQ010000228.1:0-13381 GCF_033794505.1 Streptomyces sp. MB09-01
CCCCTGCCCCGCCCCCTCTACGCCTTCCGCGCGGACGTCCAGCCCTGGCGGCGGAGGCTTTCGAAGCCGTCCAGGAGGAGGTCCAGGGCGAATTCGAACTCGAACTGGTCGTCGCAGCCGCCGCCGACCGTGGAGCCCCCGTCGTGTGCGGCCGTCGCGGCCAGCTCCGCGATGTGCGGGTAGCGCTCCGCCAGCCCGGGGTCCGGCGGGCCGGAGGGGCCCGAGGTGTCGAACAGTTCCTGGCTGAAGCCGAGCAGGCGGCTGCCCATCGCGTGCATGACGTGGTGCGTGAGGTCGGCGGAGAGGCCGCCGTTCCGGAAGCTCCCGGCCATCGAGTCGAGGTACGCCAGCACGGCCGGGGTGGGGCCGGTCCGCGACTCGATGACCCGGGCCGCCCAGGGGTGGCGCAGTAGGACCTGCCGGGCCGAGAGGATCCGGCCGCGGACGACGCGCTGCCAGTCGGGGCCCGCGGCCGGCGGGTCGATCTCGCCGACCACGGCGTCGGCCATGCCGTCGAGCAGTTCATCCTTGTTGGCCACGTGCTTGTAGAGGGCCATCGGTACGACGTCCAGCTCCTGCGCGAGCCTGCGCATGCTGAGGGCGTCGATGCCGGTGGCGTCGGCGAGCGCGACGGCGGCGCGCAGGACGCGGTCCCTGTTCAAGGGGATCCGTTGCGTGTGCGTGGCTTCCTGCCGGGTCATTCCGGTTCGGCCTCTTCCCTCGTCGACTGCCTCTCCTTGACGAGTGTACGTCGTACACCTATGGTTGCTGTCAGGTGTACGGCGTACACCACCAACGAGCGAGGGGTACCGAGAAGATGAGTCCGGACCGGAGAACCGCAGTGGCCACCGGGTCGTTGTTCCTGCTGACCGAGGTCGCCGCCATAGCCGGGGCAGCTTTGTACCGCCCCCTGCTGGGCGCGGCGGACGGCCGACTCGCGCAGGGGGCCGACACGCGGGCGCTGCTCGGGGTGCTCTGCGAGGTGGTGCTGGTGGTGGCGGTGACCGGTACCGGGGCGGCACTGTTCCCCGTCCTGCGGCGCCACGGCGAGGGGCTCGCGCTCGGGTACGCCTTCGGGCGGCTGCTGGAGGCGGCCGTCATCGCCCTCGGGATCGTCGCCGTCCTGGCGCTCGTCACCCTGCGACGGGACGCGGGTGCGGCGGACGGCGCCGACGCCGCGCTGGTGGCCGTGCACGACTGGACGTTCCTGCTCGGGCCCAACATCGCCCTCGGTTTGAACACCGTCCTGCTTGCATACCTGGCGTACCGCGCACGGCTCGTGCCGCGCTTCATCGCCGTGCTCGGGCTGGTCGGCGGGCCGCTGATCTGTGCCTCGGCCGTCGCCGTGATGTTCGGCGCCTACACGCAGCTCTCCGTGGCGGGGGCGGTCGCCGCGCTCCCGGTGTTCGCCTGGGAGCTGGGGCTGGCCGGTTGGCTGATCGTCAGGGGATTCGGGCCCGGCTCAGGTACCGCGTCCCGTGCAGACGGCGAAGTGCCTGTTCCCGCAGGTGCCGGTCGGTGAGGCCGACCCGAGCTTGACGGGTCCCACGACCGCATCACCCTTCTCCTCATCTCAGTTGGGGGCCGAGGCCGTGGCCGCGGGGAGCTGAGCGAGGCGAGGGCCTTGTATTCGGGCAGGCCCCGGGGCCGGGCCGGCGCGCTGCACGTACCGGCGCTCGCTCGACCCGATGACGTCCCCTTCGTCAGCTCGGCGAGGGGAACGACGGCGGTCACGGCACGCCTCCCGTCGGGCCGGGATCTGATCCCTGGCGGGAGGGGGATGAAAAGCGGGCTCACCGGCGGCAGCTACATCGCTGGCCCATCCGTCACGGCCGGTACCGCTACGGATGGGCGCCGAGATCCTCGGCAGACGGCCAGGAACCTTCCCGCAGTCGCTATTGCCCCCCTCTGCCAGGTGAGACCAGGCGTTGACGCGCTGGGGCGGGGGGGGTAGCCCCAACCGGACAGAGTGCTCGCCCCCGGCCGTGGGGGGGCGCTCCGCGCCACGAGCTGGTACGCAGGCGCGCTCGGCCCCGACCACATCCGCCGCAAATGGGCCACCCCGGCTCTGCGCAACGCCGTCACCAGCTGACGCCCGTGGGCAAGCACCAGGTCAGCCCGCCTGCGCGTCCCCGTCCTCACATGCGCTGTTCACGAGCGTCTCGGGCGGACTGGCGATCGCCTCCTGCCAGTGCTGCCGCTCCCCCACAATGCCCCGGTAGGCGGGGCTCAACGACGGCCACGGCCTTTGACTGCGTCGCGACTACCTCGTCGCGGCCGAGATCGGGGCCGCACACCGCGTGCGTGGTCCCGGTTTCCTGGTCGGCGGTGAACCAGGCCTGGCTCGACGCCGTCCGCCAGGACCACCTCCCCAGCCTCCACCCACTCGCCGCGGGCATCGACCCGCGACCGCGACGCCGTGATCGCCGGTCTGCCCCCCGCCCTGGAACCACGCGCAACGCAGGCTTGCCGACGCTGTAGCCTCGGCCCGTGATCAGCAGCGGCAGCGGCAGCCGGACGACGGAGAACCCTCCTCCCGAGCCACCTCACTTTCAGGAGGTCTTGGACGGGACAGACTGGGCGTCGCTCGCCACTCCGTCCGGGACCGGCGAATCCCTGCCGGCCGCGCTTACACGTCTCCTCGAGCCCAACCCGTCCATCAGGGCGGCCGCCGCCAGGGACGCGCTCGACGCAGTGAGCCACCAGAACACCATCTACGAAGCCACCGTGCCCGTAGCTCTTTACGTGGCGGCCATCCTGAACCATCCGATCACCGCAGCAGGCGAACACTCCCACGAGGCCGACCTCCAACTGCGCCACCCCACCCGCGAGACGCTACTGGAGTGGCTCGGCTGCACCGCCTACGACGCCGATGACGAGCGCGTCGCCATGGGCGAATGCCATTTCGGTGAAGGCTTTCTCGACGCATGCCCTGACATGGGGGCCTTCCGGGACCTGCGCCCGGTGATCTACTCCGCCGTTCAGCCGTTCCTCACCGACGACAATGCGAAGGTGCGCGACGCGGCCCTCGTCGCCGCCATCCCCCTCGCAGAGCACCACGCCCTCACCGAGCACCGGAACGAGCTGGCTGACCACGCCCGCCGCCTGCTCAGCACCAGCACAGACCGATACAAGCGCGACCGCGCACTGGACGCGCTGAACGCCTGGGGCCACGACACCAGCACCCTGGAAAACGCGAACGACATTGCCGCCCGTGAGTATCACGCCCGCATGGCCGATCACGATCTGTGGTGGGCGAGCAACGGGACAGGAGGCTCCGCCGAAGACCCGCCGTTCTGACACAGAGACGCGCAGTTCCCTACCCATGAGCCGTCACGCAACGTATGCGCATCACGGAAAGGGAAAGCGTGCCAGAACCACAACTCGCCGATACGGCCACACAGTTGTACCGCGCTGGTACGCCGTGGATGGACCTGACCGAGCAGTTCGGTTCACGGAAGGGCGCGCAGCGACGCTGAGGGCCGTAGTCGGCGGTGGAGGTTGACTGCCGGCGCCCCCGCGAGGTCAGGAAGTGCGCTTCAGGGTCCAGGTGTTGGGGTTGAAGCTGGGGACAGCGGAGTAGCGGCAGCCGCTCGAGTAGTAGGTGTTGGTGATGGTCCAGCCGGCAGGCGGCCAAGTGGATGCGCAGGCGTTGACCTGGGTGCCGACCGGGTAGCCTCTGAGGTCCTTGATCTGCTTCGTGTTGGGCGTGAAGCCGGAGCCGCAACCGCCGCTGTTCCACCACTGGGCGTCCACCCAGCCGTCCGGGGTGAGCGTGCTGGAGCAGAGGGTGAGCGTGTCGCCGGGAGCCGCCGATGCGGGGCTCGCGGTGAACGCGAGGGCGGTAACGGCCATGGTGGACAGAGCGGCAGCGAAACGGGCGCGGATCACGAGACGTTCCTTTCTCAGCGCGCTGGGATCGCCGCCGACCATCGGCAGGCCGGACCAGGCGCCGGGTCATTACTATCCGATGGGTGCAGGCTGCAGACAGTCACCTTTTGGGCATAACCGGGCAGCGGTTTAGCGCCTCTGCCTACGCGAGATCAACGCCCGTCACGGTAGTGGGCGCGCCCGCTCTACGGGGCCTGGAAGCGGCGGCCAGCCGATCGACCGCAGGGACGGCACCCGGGCACCTTGACCGGGGCACCGCTGCGGCGGGTAGGGCTGCCCCCTACGGCTGCTGGTGCGCGGGCTGTGAGGCGTACGGCTGTCCACCGTACGGAATTCGGGGGCTGTTGGGGCGCCCGTGAGGGCCGGGAGGTGCAGGGGCGGCGTGCTCATGCCGGACGCGCTGTCAGCCCCGCGCGCCGCAGCCGGCAAGGGGTGCCTCGGGCATTGCTCCTCGACCGCCGCACCCGCGGGCGCTCGCCGTCACCGTCTCGCCGTACTTCTCAGGTCGCATCACCCACGGCCGGAAATCATCATCCGGGCCCACCGGTCGCAGGAGAGGACGCCGCCATGATGTCCCTCATGGCACAAGAACTCGCAACGCTCGCCCAGCAGACCGCGGACCGGCTGGCCGAGCAGCACGTCGGCGTGGTGGTGGCCGCGGTGGCGGATGACGTCGTGGAGATCCGGGGTGCCGGAAGCAGCGGCGCAGACCACACGCACGTCCCCGGCCCCGGCACTCTGTTCGAAATCGGCTCGGTGACCAAGTCGTTCACCGCCTTGGCCCTGACGCGCCTGGCATCCGCCGGCACGGTGGGCCTGGACGAGCCGCTCGGCGATCTGCTGCCCGCCGGGACGGCCGTTCCGTCACGGGACGGCCGGCCGATCTCCCTGCAGCATCTGGCCGCCCACACCTCCGGCCTGCCGCGCCTGCCGAAAGGCATGCTGCTCCAGGCTCTGCTGCGCCCGTCGAAGCCGGATCCGTACGCCGGCTGCACGGCCGACGCCCTGCTGTCCGGGCTGGCCGGGACCCGTCTGGGAGCCACTCCGGGGAAACGATTCCGCTACTCCAACCTCGGAGCCGGGCTGCTGGGGCTGGCCCTCGCCCGCCGGGCGGGGACGGATTACGAGACCCTCGTCGCCCAGGAGATCTGCGCCCCGTTGGGCATGACCGACACCGTCGTGACGGTGGACTCCACCCGCTCGGAACAGTTCGCGCAGGGGCACGTGCGCCGCGGGCGGCCCGCCGCGCCGTGGCACCTCGCCGACCTGGTGGGAGCGGGCGGCTTGCGGTCGACCGCGACCGACCTGGTGGCCTTCGTACGGGCACACCTGGACGGCGGTCCCGCAGGACTCGACGAGGCGATCCGCCTGAGCCGTGCGTTCGAGCACCGCAGGAACTCCTTCACCTGGGTGCACCTCGGCTGGATGGCCCACCGCCTGCACCCCCGGCAGGGCGGCCACCTCCAGATCTGGCACAACGGCGGAACAGGGGGCTTCTCCTCCTTCGTGGGGTTCGACCCGGAGAAACGGCTCGCCGTCATCGCCCTCGGCAACACCCGGCGGCCGGTGGACGGCCCTGCGTTCGATCTCCTGCGCACCCTGCAGTCAGAGCGTGTAGTCAAGCCCAACTGACCGCGGCTCGCGGCCGGTTCGGCCGAGGGAATCGATGTCTTGCCACCTGCGCGCTGATGGCGTTTCCCGCCACGAGACGCGGGGCTCGAACGCCACCCGGGTCCCTCCCTCCTGGCGAGGGGTCCGGCTGGTAGTCCTTGCGAGAACCTCGGGCCGCGCGGCGGACGGCAGCCTGGGCGGGTGCGAGCCGCCCCGCCCCGGTCCACCCGTACCGGGACGGCTCTGCCGCTCTTCCCGCCCCTAGGACGCGGCAGGAGCAGTGGGAAGCAGTTCGTCGGCCTCCGGCTCCTGCGGTGGTTCGCTGAGCTGATCGCGCAGATAGTTCCAGACGACGGCGATGAGTGCGGCCGCCGGCACGGCCAGCAGGCTGCCCACGACACCGGCCAGGCTGCCGCCCAGCGTGACCGCCAGCAGGACCACCGCCGCGTGGAGACCGAGACTGCGGCTCTGGATCATGGGCTGGAACACGTTCCCTTCGAGCTGCTGCACCGCGACGATGATGGCCAGCACGATCAGCGCGTCCGTCAGGCCGTTCGACACCAGCGCGATGAGAACCGCCACCAGGCCGGCGAACAGGGCTCCCACGATCGGCACGAACGCAGAGACGAAGGTCAGAACTGCCAGCGGCAGCACGAGAGGTACACCTACGATCCACAGCCCCAGGCCGATGAACACGGCGTCGAGGAAGCCTACGAAGGCCTGGGACCGGACGAACGAGCCCAGGGTCTGCCAGCTGCGCGCGGCCACGACCGGGACGTCGGTGGCGAGCCGGCCGGGGAGTTGGCGGGTGAGCCACGGCAGGAAGCGGGGGCCGTCCTTGAGGAAGAAGAACATCAGGAAGAGCGCCAGGACGGCGGTGACCAGGCCGTTGAAGACGGTGCTCACCCCCGTGACGACGGTGGAGACCGCGCTGCCGACGCTGTTCTGGAGGCGGTCCATCGCGGCGTCGGAGGCGCCGGTGATCTGGTCGTCGCCGATGTTCAGCGGCGGCCCGGCCGCCCACTCGCGCAGCCGTTTGATGCCCTCGGCCACCCCGTCGACCAGGTCACCCGACTGGGAGGCCACGGGCACGGCGATCAGCGCCACGATGCCCCCGGCCACCAGGAGGAACAGCACGGTCACCGTGGAGGCGGCCAGGGCGGGCCGCCACCCCCGCCGGCGCAGGAATGCGGCCAGGGGCCAGGTCAGGGTGGTGAGGAACAGGGCGACTATGAGCGGCCAGACGACCGACCACATCCGGCTCAGCACCCACAGGGACGCAGCCGCCGCGACCAGGACCACCAGCGACTCGGCGGAGACCCGTGCCGACGTACGGAGTGCGGCAGCGGCCTTTGCGGAGCTCAGGATGACAGACATGGGGTCACCCTATTCACACTCCGTTCCCACCGGGGCAGGGGCCGGTGGCCGGATCAGGAGCAGCTCATGACGACGTCTCCGGCCAGCCTCTGCAACTTCCAGCCTCGCAACTTCCCGAGTCGTGGCTGTGTACGCGAGAACGGGAGTCGTTCGGTTTTTGATCTTCGATCACGTCTCGGCCGGGTCCGGACCCCGCATGGCGCCCGTCAGCGGGGCCAGTGCACGCCATCCCATCGTCTCGTACAGGGCTCGGCCTTCCGGCGTCGCGCCCAGCACACCTGCCGTGGCGCCCTGCTCTGCGGCGGCGGCGGTGAGCCTGCACATCACCAGGCGTCCCAGGCCGCGGCGCTGGTGAGCCGGGTCGGTCTCCACCTGGTCGACGACGGCGCTGGCGCCGGTGACGGCGATCTGGCCGCGCGCGGCGAAAACGCCCTCGGCGGTGCGCACCAGGGCGCGGGTGACGCCGCCTCGAGTCCAGGTGTTCAGCCGGTAACCGGCGGGTGTTTCGGTCAGGGCTCGGGCGTGGGTCTTGGGTAGCGAGGCGGACATCAGGTAGCCGGTTCCGCCGGCGAGGTGCCAGCCAGGAGCAAGCCAGGGTTCAAGGGCTTCCGGTGGGACGAGCGCCTTCAACCAGACGCCGGGCGCGGTGGCGTGCTCGGTGACCTTGCGGACGGTCGCTTCGTCTGCGGAGTGCAGGACGTGGCGCATCACGTGTCCGGGGAGGCCGACGTCGATGGTGAAACCCCAGGTGCGGGGCACGGGTTGGGCTGCGCCGCGCGAAACGGTCCAACCATGGACCCATGCTCGTGCAGCCTCGGCCGTGTGCGCGAAAGGCAAGGTTCCCCCCGAGTAGGTACGAGTAGGTAATAGACGCACTCGCGGGATGATTATTACATCAGGAGATCGTGCCGGCCCTGCCTCGCCGCCCCGCCTGAGTGGTGGCCAACCGGGCGTCCCTGTACGTCGGCGCCTCGTCGCCCCCTGCCAACGGCCCGAAGACCGTACCGCCGGGCTCGGGCGCAGGGGAGCGTTCCACGGCGGGAAGGACGCACTCACCACGGCCTGAAGGGTCGTCCTCGAAGAGCTCGGCGCCGTCGGCGAACCCGGCACGCGATCATTTGTCAGACAGGTCCTGGTGGGCGGGTGCCCAGAAGGCGGTCAGGTGACCGTCCTGACCATCCCCCAGGTCCAGGCCATCCCACCCGCCCGGAAGGTCCACCACCACGACGCCGGACGTCGGGAGATCCTCGCTCAGCCGTTCCAGCAGGTCCGGCGGGCCGGTCCCGCACAGCGACGTGGCCAGCTCGTGGATGCCCGTATTGTGGCCGACCAGCATCACGTGGCTCAGCCCCGCTCCCTGCTCCGCAAGTACGGCGGCCAACGTGTCCCGAGCCGCGTTGTAGAGCCTCTCGTCGTACACGACGGGCGGCACGTCCGGCAGGGCGGGGGCGATCAGCTCCCATGTCTCCCGCGTCCTTCGGGCCGGTGAACACAGCACCAGATGGAGCTCGAAGCCCGACTCTGCAAGCCAACGTCCCGCCTCCGGCGCGTCAGCTCGTCCGCGGTCGCTCAGGGAGCGTTCGAAATCCTCGGCCACGTGCTTCGGCACGGCCTTCGCGTGGCGGACCAGCAGCAGTCGGCACCCGGCCGCCGAGTCGGAGGACGAGGCCGTCACATGTGGCGCGGGACCGGAGGACATGATCATCTCCTTCGTCGCGGGATGGGTGCACGACCACTTGCCTGCCCTCCTGTGGCCGCGTCAGGGACCGGTGGACCGGTGACCCGCCGTCCCGGAGGACGTTGCACGGATCCGACTGTGCCGCCCCGTCGGTACCGCTCAGATTCAGATGTTCAGCATGATGGCGTAGGCAAGGAAGAAGAGGGCGACGGCCAGGGCCAGCAGGCAGATCACCAGGAGGGGGCCTTTGCCCCAGCCGCGCGTAAGGGGGCGGTACGGACCCGCGCCGGAGCCGGTGCTCGACTCGCCGGGTGGAGTCTCGCCCGGCGGTACGCCGCCGCCGTACGGCCGGGGCGTGCTCCGCGGGTCTGGATCTGGAGCATGTGCGGACATGACTGCCTCCTCGCCACGAAGGCCGGGCCCGCCCTTCCGGCAGGTCGGCCGGGGCTGTCCGGCGCCTACCCGCTGCCTGGCGGCCCACTCCTCGGAACCGTCCGGTCAGCCCCGGACCCGAGGCGGCCCGAGGCCCACCACCTACGGACAGGGTTCCACCAGGAGGGGCGGCTCCAGCGGGTTGCGGATCACGGTCCCCTCGGCCGCAGGTTCGGGCGGTCCGGCCGCCGAGTGCCGGTGCTGCCACCCGGTGGCCGTTTCGACAACGGGGGGCTCGGGCGCGGAGCCGCACCCTCAGCCTCGACCACCCGCATGAGGCTCCTACCTCGATTCCGGTGACCGGCGAGCCGTCCCGCGTACCACTCGGGCCCCGCGAAGCACCCTTGGCGCCGAGGCCGTGCATGGCGGACGCGCCTATGGCGTCGGCACGCTCCTCTGCCGGAAGTCCCAGTGCCACCGTGCCTCGTGGATCCAGCCGCAAGCGTGAACGCCGGGTACGAACACATCCAGGAGAGCGCCGAGCGGGGCCAGGGCTCCCCGGCCCCGCCGGTGCGTGGGCTCCCCCGGTGAGGGTAGGCGCCGCGCATGAACACTTTGCGTCCGTTGGCCGTCGTCACCGGCGCGTCCAGCGGGATCGGTTTCGAGCTGGCGAGGGAGGCCGCGGTCCACGGCCACGACCTGATCATCTCCGCCGAGGAGCACGCGATCCAGGATGCGGCCGCCCGTCTGGAGGTTCACGGGGTGGAGGTCCGGGCGGTGCAGACGGACCTGGCCACGTACGCGGGCGCCGAGACCCTCGTCCGGCAGGTACGGGCTCTGCGACGACCCATGCGCACCGTGGTGCTCAACGCCGGAATCGGCCACGGCGGCGCCTTCCTGGACGCTGACCTCGCCGACCTGACCCGTGTGATCGATCTCAACATCACCTCGACGGTCCATCTGTGCCGGCGGCTGCTGGAGGACCTGGTGGCGCAGGGCGAAGGGCGGCTCCTCATCACGTCCTCGGTCGCGGCGGAGATCCCTGGTCCGTACCACGCGGTGTACAACGCCTCCGAGGCGTTCCTGCGCTCCTTCGGGTGGGCGCTGCGCACCGAGCTCCGCGGTTCGGGTGTCACGGTCACCGTGCTGATGCCCGGTCCCACGGACACCCGGTTCTTCGTACGGTCGGGCCTGCTCAGCACGCGGCTCGGCCGTTCGCGCAAGGACGATCCCGCCCTCGTGGCACGACAGGCGTACGAGGCCTTGGTCTCCGGCCGCGCCCAGGTGGTCGCGGGCTCGCTGCACACCCGAGCCCAGGAGCTGGCGACGCACGCCCTCCCCGACCGTGCGAAGGCGACCCTTCATCGCCGGCTGGCCGAACCGGGCGGTAGCAGGAGCCATCTCTGAGGAATGAGAAATCAGGCGGTGGCCGCCGCAACGCCGCGCCGAGCGGGCGGGGCAGGGCCGGGCACCGGGCCTGGTCCCCCGGTCAGGGCGGCGCCACCAGGAAGTCCGCGATGCGTTCGCCCCAGGTACGGACGTCAGCGCGGGTCTCCGAAACGTGCAGCGCCGCCCCGGGCAGCAGGTCGGCCAGCGTACGCGCGGTGGACAGGGGGTGACCGGCATCGTCCACCCAGGCCAGGATCAGAGTCGGCAGGCGCAGACCTGCGATCTCCGCGGGCGACGGCAGATCGGACCGGGCGAGGCCGCGCAGGACGGCCGGCAGGACCGCCTCCGCGGGCGTCGGCGGAAACTGGGGGACATCGGACACCACCGCGGGCGGCTGCCGCCGCCTGCCGGCGAGCCAGGCGTCCAGCCCTTCGCGCGTGACCCTCTCGGCAGCGCTCCTGTTGGCCCGGGCGTACGCCTCCCGGGTCGTCCATGCCGTCGGAGGGATGAGCATGACCAGCCGGGAGAACCTCTCGGGCTCCCGGACCGCCGCGTGCAGCACGCTGCCGCATCCCATCGAGGCGCCCATGGCATCGACGGCCCGGCCGGCGCCGAGATGGTCGAGCAGGGCCAGCAGGTCGTCGGCGAGGGAGGCGTAGGTGTACTCGGAGGGCGACGGCCCGCCCGTGGACCTTCCGTGCGCCCGCGCGTCGTAGCGGACCAGTCGTCGCCCCGCACGCAGGACGGGCGCCCAGTCGAAGAGGCCCATCCGGTCCTCGACGGCCTGGCTGACGAAGCCACCGTGGGCGTACACGGTCAGTGGCCCTTCACCGGCGTCGTCGAAGACCAGGCGGGCGCCGCGATGGACGAAGTGCCCTTCCTTGACGATGTGCGGTCGCTCTGGCGTCATGGCGGTCGTTCTTCCAGGAGCCCTCAGTCGATCGTACGACCGGCCTCGATCGTACGACCGGCCTGCCCCGAGGACGGCGCCCCGCCCGTCACTCGCGCCCGTACCCGTACCCGCGCTGGCACCTGCACCCGCCCGTCCGACGTCCGCGTCGGGGCGCCGCGATGCTCGGAAGCGGGCGGTTCTGCCGCACTCCGGTTCAGGGCCGCCGGCCGGGGAAGGCGCGCAACGACCGAGTCGAACGCTGCGCGCGAGCCGGCGAGGCATCCGCTGGGCCTGCTCCGACGCGGCAGCGGCGGTCCACAGGGGTGACCGACACACGGACGAAGGGAGTGAGCGCCATGCGCATCGCGTTTCTGACCGCCCCGGAGGGTGTGGAGGAGGTCGAGCTCACCGTGCCCTGGAAGGCCGTCGAGACGGCCGGCTGGATCCCGCAGCTCGTATCGACCGAGCCCGGACGGGTGCAGGCGTTCAATCACCTCGACAAGGCGAACACCTACCCCGTCGACCACCTGCTGGCCGGCGACACCTCGGACGCCTTCGACGCGCTCGTGCTGCCGGGCGGCGTCGCCAACCCGGACGCCCTGCGCATGAACGAACGGGCCGTCGGCTTCGTCCGGAGCTTCTTCGACACGGGCAAGCCGGTCGCGGCGATCTGCCACGCGCCCTGGACCCTGGTCGAAGCCGACGTCGTACGCGGCAGGACGCTGACGTCGTGGCCCAGCCTGGCGACCGACATCCGCAACGCGGGAGGCACCTGGGTCGATGAGGAAGTACAGGTGTGCCGCGCGGCACCGGCGACGCTCATCACCAGCCGCAAGCCCGACGACCTCGACGTCTTCTGCACCACGCTCGTGAAGGAGTTCACCCTCGCGGCGCAGGCGTGACGGCACGGTGCCCGCCCTGGAGCACGTGACAGCACTGCCCGCCCTGGAGCGGGGTCGCGGTGTCGCCGGCCTCGCCAGGGATCTCGTCCCTGCGGGCGCCTCGGCCAGCTCCCGCGGGCACTTTCGCCCCAGGGCTCTCCCCCGTTCACGGTTCGGCGGCCGCCGCGCAGTGCACTGCGCGGCGGCCGCCTCGTTCCTCCACCCGGCGCGCGGCCCTACGGGACGGCGGGTCCGGGCTCCGGGCTCCGGGCTCCGGGCTCCGGGCTCCGGGCTCCGGGTCAGACCTGGCCTCGCCATTGTCCGGTGGCCGAGCCGCGGTCTTCGATGAAGTGCTTGAAGCGCTTCAGGTCGCCCTTGACCTGCCGGTCGACGAAGCCGAGCTTGTCACCGATGTTCTCCGCCATCCCCTCGGGGTCGAAGTCCATCATCAGGGTGATCTGCGTGTGGGTGGGGTCGATGGGCTTGAAGGTCACAAGGCCGGACTGCTCGCGCTCGCCTCCGACGGTCACCCACGCCACCTTGGTATCCGGGATCTGCTCCGTGATCTCCGCATCGAACTCCCGCTCGACGCCAGAGATCTTCGTCACCCAGTGCGTGAGCGTGTCCGTGCGCTGCTCGATCCGCTCCACCCCGTCCATGAACTCCGGGAACGACTCGAACTGCGTCCACTGGTCATACGCCGTACGGACCGGGACGTCGACCTCGATGGATTCCTTGACCTGCGACATGACTGTCTCCTTGGGTCTGGCTGGGGCAGCGGGAAGGCAGCCGGTCTCGGACCTGGCCGGCTTCCCGCGAGAGCACCGCATCCGTGCCCTCTTGGCGCGCGCCTGCCCCGGCAACCAGGTGGGGACACCCCGAACGAGCCCACTTCCCGGACCAGGCAGCCCCCAGCAGTCGCGCCTCGGCGAAACCGTTGGAGGGGCACAGGCCGGTCCCCCTTGCGCGAGTGAGATGCCGAGGGCGGGGCAGGCGGAAGGGAAGAAGGGCAGGCAGCTCCCGCTGTCGTCCCATGCTTGTCCCTGAGTCGCGTGCAAGGAGACCGTCATGCACAGTGCCCCTTCGGAGCCTGAACTTCCGGATCCCGTGCCGGAGAAGCGCAACGCGGTCACCCCTGACCTTCCGCCCGCCACCGGACCGAAGAACGGCCCGAGGAGGGACGACCGGACGAGCCACACGCCCGCGATCGAACCCCGCAGTTAGACAAAGAACTCACCGGGGGTGAGATCCATGCCGGTGGTCGCAAGCTTCATCTGGAATGGCCGGCCC
>NZ_JARAYQ010000229.1:0-13302 GCF_033794505.1 Streptomyces sp. MB09-01
GCGGGCACGTGGGCGGCTCGCTGGGCGGGCACGCGCGGGCGGGGACGCCGCAGGCCGCCTTCGCGGCCGGGGCCTCCCACGTCGTGGTGGGCCGGTCGATCGCGCGGGCCGCCGACCCGGTGGCCGCGCTGCGGCGGGCCCGGGCCGCCTGTTAACTCCTGCGGGTGATGGGGTTGTCCACAGGCTGGGGACCGTCCACAGGCGCCGGCGGGATCCCCGGGGAGGCCGGATCGTGGGAGGTGTCCGGGCGACGGGTCCGGGCACGGCAACTCACTCGGTCTGGTGGTGTTCGTCATGTCCCTTTGTTCCACGGCTTCTTCGACTTCCTCCACGTGTCCCCCCGCGCGCACGGTCCCGCCGTTCCCGCCGCTCCGTGTGGGGCGGGGCGGGGACCGGCTGCGCCGGGCCGTGCGGCGCAGGCGGCGGGCCGCCTCGGCCGGGCTGGCCGTCGTGGCGGCGGCCCTGGCCGTGGGCGGGACGGAGGCCCAGGCTTCACGGGGCGCCGCACCACCGCAGGTACGCGCCTCGCACGCAGCCGCTCCGCCCGCGGCGGTACGGATGGTGTCGGCCCCGGTGCGCATCGCGGACGCCGCGACGGTGCGGCTGCTGCGGCCCGGGGACCGGGTCGACGTGGTCGCGGCCGAGCGCGCGGGGCCGCCCAGGGTGGTGGCCGCGGGCGTCAGGGTTGCCGAAGTACCCCGTCCCGAGGCGGGCGTTGGGGACGGCGGGGCGCTGGTGGTCCTGTCCGTGCCCCGGGACACCGCACGGGATCTCGTGGGGGCGGGCGCCGTGACGCGACTGGCGGTGACGTTGTGTTGATTCGCATGCACGGTCGGTCAATTCACCAGGGGGTGGGGGTCGATTGGACACGCCGCGCCGGGACTGCCGTAGCTTTCGGAACCGTTGGCTCCGTGTTCGGCACATCCGAAGAAAGGCTCAGTGGTGAGCGAGAAGAAGAAGGACAGCGTGCTGGCAGGCTTCAAGGCCTTCCTGATGCGCGGCAACGTCGTCGACCTGGCGGTGGCCGTGGTGATCGGCGCCGCGTTCACGAACATCGTGAACTCTGTGGTCAAGGGGATCATCAGCCCGGTGATCGGCGCGGTGGGCACGCAGAGCCTCGACGGCTACAAGTCCTGCCTCAAGAGCCCTTGCGCCATCGGCCCGAACGGCCAGTCGACGGGCGTGGAGATCCTCTGGGGCTCGGTGCTGAACGCCACGCTGACCTTCGTGATCACGGCGGCGGTTGTCTACTTCCTCATGGTCCTGCCGATGGCGAAGTACCTCGCGCGGCAGGAGGCCCGCCGCAAGGCCCGGGAGGGCGTCCAGGAGACCATGGAGATCACCGAGCTGGCAGTCCTCAAGGAGATCCGGGACACCCTGGTCGCGCAGCGCACCAACGGCGCCCACAGCGCCGCCCCCGGGGGTTCGCGCGACGCTTTCTGACCGATCCGGCCGTCTCGGCGGGTCAGATGTGGTGCGGGGGCTTCTCGTCGAGGAAGCGGGCCAGGTCGGCCGCGCTTCCGCCGGCGGGCGGCCGCTCGCCCCAGCCCCGGTCGGTGTCGTCCGAGGACTGCTGGTCCAGCGGGTCGTCGAAGACCAGCTTCGGCTTCGGCCGGGGCCGGTCGGCCTCGGGGGCGGGACGCGAGGACTGCGGGTCGGAGGCGGGGGCGCTGCTCATGCCTCCAGGGTACGGCCGGCCCCGCCCGCGGCCCGGCTCAGACGGGGGCCTCGGCGCCCCTGCGGGCGTAGAACCACCAGCACACCGCGAGGCGGCTGGCGTAGAAGCCGATGAAGAGCCACAGCGCGTGGGTGCCGGCCGTCGCCGCGAACATCGCCGGGATGAAGCAGAAGCCGTAGGCGGCGATGGCGGAGGAGAAGCCGGTGACGGCGCCCGCCTCCATCTCCGACTGCTTCAGCGCCGCGGCCAGCGCGTCCCGCCTGCCGGAGGCGGGTCCCTCTGGTCTCCTGGCCGGTATGGCCTACTCCCCCATGACCGCCCGCAGCCCCGACGAGGACCACCGCGCGTCCACCCCGCTGGAGCTGTTCTTCGACCTCTGCTTCGTCGTCGCGATCGCGCAGTGCGGGGCACGGCTGGTGCACTCGCTGGCGGAGGGCCATCCCGTCACCGGGGTGCTCGGCTACTTCTTCGTCTTCTTCGGGGTGTGGTGGGCGTGGATGAACTTCACGTGGTTCGCCTCCGCCTACGACTGCGACGACGTGCCGTACCGGATCGCGACCCTGGTGCAGATCGCCGGCGTCCTCGTCTACGCGGCGGGGGTGAGCCGCGCCTTCGACGAGAACGACTGGACCGTCGCCGTCGTCGGCTACATCATCATGCGCGTCGCACTGACGGCGCAGTGGCTGCGGGCGGCCTCCGGGGAGAGCGGCACGGCCCGCACGGCGGCGCTGAAGTACGCGGCCGGACTCGTGCTCTGCCAGCTCGGCTGGGTGGCGCTGCTGTTCGCTCCCGACGACTGGAAGCGGTGGCTGTTCCTGGTCGTGGCCGCCTGCGAGCTGCTCGTTCCGGTGATCGCCGAACACGGGCACCAGACGCCCTGGCACGCCCACCACATCGTGGAGCGGTACGGCCTGTTCACCATCATCGTGCTCGGCGAGACGATCGCCGCGAGCACGGTCGCGGTCAAGTCGGCGCTCGACGAGCACGAGGCCCTCGAGCTGCTGCTGCCCATCGCGGCGGGCGGGCTGCTGATCGTCTTCGCCGCGTGGTGGATCTACTTCGCCGTACCGATGCACGAGCGGCTGACCTCCAACCGCGAGGCGATCCCGTGGGGGTACGGCCACCTGCTGATCTTCGCCTCGGGTGCGGCGATCGGCGCCGGCATCGAGGTCGCGGTGGAACACGCGGTCCACAAGGCGCACGTCTCCCAGGTCGCCGCGAACGCGGCCGTGACCGTCCCGGCCGCGCTGTTCCTGCTGATGGTGTGGCTCCTGCACTCCCGCCACTTCAAGCGCGGCCTCGCCGAGCAGCTGGTGCTGCCGGTGGCGGCCGTGGTGACGCTCGCGTGCGCGTGGACGGGCCCGTACGCCGTGCTCTGGGCGGGTCTGGTGTCGACGGCGACCGTGGCGGTCGGCTTGACCCTGTCGACAAGGTCCGGCCCTCGTTGACCCCCTGGGGCGCCGCCCCCGCAACGGCGTCGCGCGGAACCGTCACTCCCGTGCCCCCGGCGCCGTTTCCAGGCCATGACACTCCCCGCACAACGCCCCGGCGAAGACCCCGCCAGGGAACTGGCCGAGCCCGGCTTCTGGCAGCAGCCCCCCGCCCACCGCCTCGCCGTCTTCGCCCGCCTGCGGGCCGTCGGCACCCCCGTCTTCGTGCCCGAAGGGCCCGGGCACTGGGCCCTCGTCCGGCACGCCCAGGTACAGGAGGCCAGCCGCCTCCCCAAGGTCTTCGCCAGCGCCCCCGGCGTGACCACCCCCGAACCGGCCCGCTGGGTCCGTGCGCTGTTCGGCGACTCGATGGTCAATCTGGACGGCCCCGACCACGCCCAGCTCCGCAAGATCGTGCAGCGGGCGTTCACGCCCCGCCTGCTGGCGGCGGCCGAGGAGGACATCCACGCGGTGGCGGCCCGCATCGTGGACGACGTACTCGCCGACGAGCCGGACGAGTTCGTCTCCGCGGTGGCCTCCCGGCTCCCGCTGGACGTCATCTGCAACATGATGGGCATCCCCGAGCAGTACCGCGCCGAGATCGCCGACCGCGTCAACCACGCCTCCGAGAACATCGGCGTGGAACGGGGCCTGACGGCCCGGCTGCGGATGCCCGGGCGCGGGCTGCGCGCGCTCGCCCGTATGCAGCGGATGGTGGCGGGCATCGGACGGGAGCGGCGCAAGAACCCCACCGACGACCTGATCTCGGCGTTGGTCTGCGCGAACGTGGACGGCCAGGCCCTCGGGGCCCGCCAACTCGGCGCCTTCTTCTCCCTCTTGATGGTCGCCGGGGTGGAGACCACCCGCAATGCGATCACCCACGGGCTGACCCTGCTCACCGACCATCCGGACCAGCGGGACCTGCTGCTCTCGGACTTCGAGAAGTACGCGGACGGCGCGGTGGACGAGATGATCCGCCACTCGACGCCGATCATCCAGTTCCGCCGGACGGTGGCCGCGGCGCACACCATGGACGGGCACGCATTCCGGCCGGGCGACAAGGTGGTGCTGTACTACGCCTCCGCCAACCGCGACGAGTCCGTCTTCCCCGACCCCGACGCCTTCGACATCACCCGCTCGCCCAATCCGCACCTGGGGTTCGGCGGCGGCGGCCCGCACTTCTGCCTGGGCGCGCACCTGGCCCGGGTGGAGATGAAGGCGCTCTTCCGCGAGCTGCTCACCCGGCCGGTCGGGCTGCGCGCGGTGGGACTGCCGGACCTGGCGGGGTCGAACTTCGACAACCGGGTCCGCTCGCTCAAGTTCGCCTTCGAGCGCCCCTGACGGGCCCGGGACGGAGAGGAACCGGCCACCGGGCAGGCTGGGAGCCCGGCGGCCGGAGCGGGTGGCGGCGGCACCCGGCGGGCGGCTACTTCTGCAGCCGCCGCACGGCGAGGACGCAGTGGGCGCTGCCCGTGAGCACGGACTCGTCGCCCGCGAACTCCTGCAGGGTCTTCGCGTCGACCGGCTGCCCGGGGACCGCCTCGGGCCAGGCGCGCGTGGCGAACAGGAAGTAGGCCTGCCCGCTCTCGTCCGCCGCGGCGACCCACTCGTCGGGGGCGGTGCACTGCGCGTTCATCCCGGGCAGGGTGAGCGCGATCTGGTTGCCCTCCAGCAGGATCTGCACCGGGAAGGCGGCCGGGTTGCGCGTGCCGTCCATGACGACGTCGCCGATGGGCAGGCCGATCTCCTCCAGCAGCCCGCGGGCGGCCGCCTCGCCGGCCTCCCGGCCCTTCGGGCCGTCGCCGAGGGTGTAGGCGAGGAGGTACGGGATGTCGTGCGCCTCGGAAGGATCGCCGATCCAGGCGAGCACCGAAAGGGTGCCGAGCTGGGACCGGTCGATTTCGGCTTGAGTAGAAGTCATGCGCCGCACCCTAGTCGTCCCGCCCCCGGCCCTTTCACGGCCTTTCACCCGGGCGGGCTAGACCGCCCAGAATCCCTCTCCGGAATTCGCCTGCATGTTCGCGTCCTGGTACTGGAGACGCACAATGCGCACGTTTTCCGGGATTTCGAACACCACCCATCCTTCGGCCCGCTCACCCACCTCCAGGGAATCGAAGACGAGCGGTTTGCCGGTGGTGAGCTCTCCGGTGGACACCACCGGGTGGCGCCGCCCCGCGCTGTCGTGCGCCCACATGCGTCCGAGCGCCCCGTACGAGGTCCCGCCCACGTTGACGAAGGACATCTGGGCGGCCACCCAGCGCTTGCCGGCGGGCGGGGCGTAGTTCTTCTCGACGCTGATCGCGGGGTCCACGTACGAGGCGAGCACGGCCTGGAGGTGCCGCCCGACCTGTGACCCGTCCACCCGTACGGAGTCACCCACATGGGCATCCTTCACGGCGGTCCGTACGGGTGCCTCCGCGCCCGGCGCCCCGTCGTCCACCGCGACGGCGGGCGCCACGGCCGGGGCGAGCGCGGCTCCCTCGGGAGGGCTCTGGCAGGCCGTGGCACCGAACAGGAGGAACGGGAGGAGGGCGGCGGCGAGGACGGGGGTGTGGCGGCGTGCGGCGGACTGACGCATTCGGGATCCCTTCGGGGATGTATTTCGGTCAGTCTCACGCGCCCGAGCGGGCAATTGCACTCACCGACACGAGCGGGCCCGGGAAGTGCGTGCGACCCGTTGCGGCCAACTGCCAGCACAATGCGTTCCGGCGGATTCCCGCCACACGGATCCATCTGGAGGAAGAATGCGCATGTCCGGCCGCCGAATGACACTGGCAGCTCTCTCCGCACTGGCCGCCACCACGGTATTCACCGTCCCGGCCGGGGCCACTGTTTTCAACCAAGGTATTTCCGTACATCATGACGCTCACATCGACGAGGACGGCGGCGTCATCCTTTCCGGCACCTACCACTGCGAGCAGGCGTCACCCTCAGGGGCGATGCAGATCAAGGCGACCGTCGAGCAGGACGGCACCCAGCTGGGCATCACCGCGGAGCAGCCCGTCTGCGACGGCACCGAGCGCAGGTGGGTGGCGCACGCCCCGGCCCGCGTCGAGGGCCTGCCGGTGGGCTCGCTGACCCTCGGCGAGCGCCTTCACCCGGGCCACGCGAAGGTCACCGCGGAGCTCCAGGAGATCCGCCTCTCGGGTCTGATGCCGAAGTCGGTCGCCACGGTCGCCCAGGACACGCAGGACGTCGAGGTCCGCGCCGGGCATTGAGCGGCAGCGGGCCCGTGGTGAGCGCCCGTTCCGTCCGGTGGCCGCCGCTACCGGGACCGGGCGCTCGGGCCCCGGCCCGCCCGGCCGGCCCGGCAGACCCGACCTGCGACCGGCGGCACCCCCGCACCCCGACCGACGTCAGCGGCACTGGGGTGCGACGTCCGTCATCGACATGAACGCCACCGACCGGCACTCGGCGTCCGCGTGCGGACGCCCCGTCGTCCAGTCCACGACCGTCGGCACCCCGGCCGCCAGCAGGACCAGGGCCAGGACTCCCGTCACGGCGGCCTTGCTCAGCCCGCGCACAACACGATCCGTTCCATGGACCGCATCATCACCCCGCCTCCACCGCCCCACAACCCGGGGTGACCGTCCGGTCACCCGGCGCTCCGGGGGTTGCCGCCGACGGTGAACTCGCACCACACCGCCTTGCCGTCGCCCCGGGACTCCACTCCCCAGTGCGTGGCCAGCGCGTCCACCAGCAGCAGCCCGCGCCCCGTGGTGGCCGCCTCGCCCGGCGTGCGCCGGCGCGGCCACACGCTGGAGCGGTCCTTGACCCACAGCCGGATCCGCCGGACCGGCTCGGGCAGCACCTCCATGGTCAGCACCGCCCCGCCGTCGGTGTGCAGGAGGGCGTTGACCAGCAGCTCACCGGCCGCCAGCTCCACGTCGTCGGCCAGTTCCGGCATACCCCAGTCGCGCAGGGCGTGGCGCAGGGCGTAGCGGGCCTCCGAGAGGCCTTCCGGGTCGGCCTGGTGGACGTACTGATGGATGCGCGGCGCCCGGTGGGTGCCCGGGTCGGGGGCCCGGCGCAGCACCAGCAGGGCCACGTCGTCGCCGGAGCCCCAGCGCTCCCAGAGCCGGTCCGAGAGGTGGTCGGCGAGCGCCTCGGGCGCTTGCGGGCCGCTGCGCACCGCCTGCGCCAGGGCCTCCATGCCCTGCGTGATGGTCGTGCCCGGCTCCTCCACCAGGCCGTCCGTGCACAGGACGAGCGTCTCCCCGGGGACCAGGTCGAGCCGGGTCTCGGGGAACTCCTCCTGCTCGAAGACCGAGGCCAGCCCCAGCGGCAGTCCGCCGCGCACGTTGGGCCAGCCCGTACGCCCGTCCGTGTGCCGGATCAGCGGGCCGAGGTGGCCCGCGCGGACCGCCCGTACGCCTCCGGTCTCCAGGTCCACCTGCGCGTACATGCAGGTGGCGAAGCGCTCGGTGTCCAGTTCGGCGAGGAAGCGCGAGGCCCGGGCCAGCACGGTGGACGGCGGATGGCCCTCCCCCGCGTACGCCCGCAGCGCGATCCGCAGCTGGCCCATGATGGCCGCCGCGTGCGTGTCGTGGCCCTGTACGTCGCCCACCACGATGCCGACGCGGTCCCGGGGCAGCGCGATCACGTCGTACCAGTCCCCGCCGACCTCCCGCCCGCTCCAGGCGGCGTGGTAGCGGACCGCGATCTCGCCGCCCGTGATCTCCGGGATCCGGCGCGGCAGCATGGCGGCCTGCAGGCCCGTCGCGAACTCCCGCTCCTGGTCGAAGAGGAGCGCCCGCTGCAGGGACTGGGCCACGATGCCGGCCAGGCCCAGGCACAGGTTCCGCTCCTCCGGGCTGAACTCGCTGCGCCGCCGGTAGAAGAGGACAAGCCCGCCGATCGCCTTGGCCTGCGCGATCAGCGGCAGGTAGGCGGCCGCGTCGAACTGGATCCGGCCCAGGTAGTCGGCGAGGAGCGGGAACTCGCCGCCGAGCTCGGCGAGCGAGGTGACGAAACGTGCTTGCCGGGTGACCACCGCGTGCGACAGCGGCAGCGATCCGTCCAGCCGGGTGAACCGCCGCTCGCCGAGGATCTCCAGGGTCTCCCCGCTCAGCGCGATGATCTTGATGGTGCCGCCCTCGACCAGCCCCAGGGCCAGCCCGTCCGCACCGAGTCGCTCCAGCGCGCCCGCCCCGGTCAGCGCGGCCGTGACGTCGTCCACCGTCACCGCCCGCGACAGGGCCTCCGTGGTCCGCTGCACGATCGTCGTCTGCTGGGCGCGCGCCGCCTCCAGCTTGCGCAGCAGCGTCGCGTGGGCCAGCTCCGCCGTCGCGTCGCGGACGATCCCCACGATGCGCTGCGGGCGCCCCTCGCCGTCGCGCAGGACCCGGCCCGAGGTGTGCGTCCACTGGTCGGGGCCGTCACGCCGCTGCACCGTGAAGTACGCGCCGTACGTGTCCCCTCCGTCCTCCAGGACTCCCGTGATGGTCTCGGCCAGCCGGGCCCCGTCCTCGGGCCGGATGTGCAGCCCGACCCCCTCCGGGGTGCCGTCGAACTCCCCCGCCCCCAGGTCGAAGACGGACATCGCGGCCTCGTCCAGCAGCACCGTCCCGGCGCCCAGGTCCCACTCGAAACTGCCCATGCCGTTCAGCGCGAGCCGCTCGCCGGGCGCGGTCACCGGGGACCGCCGGACCGGCTCGGGTCCCTCGCGCTCCGCCGCTGCCACCTTCCACACCACCTAACGGCCGGGCCAGCACGGCTGCGAGATCAGCCGCTCCCACTCCTCGTCAGGATGCCCCGGAAGGGTGCGCCCGGCCTCCCGCCAGCGCTTGACGACCGATAGGTAGATCGTGGGCTGGTCGGCGGACGAGGCCGTCGCGTACGGCCCCGCGTACGGACCCCCGTACGGGGCCGCGTACGGGGCGCGTTCGAACCCGCCGGTCCTCGCCGTCGTGGCGGGCTGTTCCGCGCGGCTGGCGGGAATGCGTACCCAGCCGCGGCCCTGTGCTCGCTCCGCGCTCATCACGGACCCCTCTCACCGCGGCTCTCACCGCAGATACGTCGTCGGATGCCCTGGGGGTACCCCCGGAGGAGGTCCGGGGGTAGCAGCCCGGTCGAACCGGGCGACACCGGTGGAGCCCGGCCCCGGACCCCGGGCACCGAGGCGCTTGCGGACTCCTCTCACCAGTCTCCCCGCCGTGAAGCCCGCACCGTGCACGAATCGCATGGAAGGGCCGAATGAGGGAGCCGCCAACAGCCCCGCGAAGAACAGCCCGGGCCACGAGGACTCGAAGCAGGGACTCAGCTCCGGCGCCCCGCTGCCCCCCACGGTCTCGAGCCCCGCCCGCAGCCCCGCGTCGAGCAGCTCCAGCCGGGCCAGGTCCGGCACGAAGCCGGTGGCCGCGATGACGTGCGCGACGTCCAGGACCACGGACTCCCCTGCCCGGGTCGTCAGCCCGAGCCGGGTCCGCTCGCCCACCGCGACCGCCCGCTGCAGCCGGTGCCCGAGCATGACGGGAACGCGCCGCTCGAAGCGGTCCCGCAGCCACCAGGCGCCGGCCGGACCCAGCGCGGTGGCCGCGATCCGCTCCCGCGTGGACGCGGGCAGCCTGTGCACCGCCCAGGGCAGCTCCGACCACACCCAGCTGCGCCAGCCCGTGCCGAGGCCGCTGTGGGGATCGCGCAGGGCGCGCAGCGCGGGCCGCTCCAGGGGCTGCGGGACGGTGTTCCAGTTCAGCCGGGAGCGCCGGGCGACCAGGCACGGCCGGGCGCCCTGCTCGGCCAGCAGGGCGGCGGTCTCCAGGGCCGCCTGCCCGGCCCCGAGCACGGCGACCTCGCGGCCGGCGAAGCGGGTCAGGTCGCGGTGGCCGCTGCTGTGCGAGTAGTGGCCGGGCGGAAGGTCGCCCAGCCCCTCGGGGTGGCGGACGAAGGGCATCACCCCGACCGCGAGGGCGACCGTACGGGCGAGCAGGGGCGGTCCCTCGGCGGTGCGGACGCGGAAGCCGTCGCCCTGCGGGGTCACTTCCGTGACGGTCACCTCCTCCACCTCCGGCGCGGCCTGCCGGGCGAACCACATCCCGTACGCACTGAACGTGCCGATCGGCAGCGGAGTGCCGTGTTCCGCGGCCAGTCCGCGCGTGGCGCAGTAATCGGCCAGGGTGTGCCGCCCGTCCGGCGCGGACAGGTTGGAGGACCAGGGCTCCGACTTCAGGTACATGCCGTCGGGCATGTGGTCGCGCCACGAGGCCATGGGCCGCCCGAGCAGCCGTACACCGAGGCCCGCGCCCGCCGCGTGGGCGGCGATGGACAACCCGTACGGGCCCGCGCCGATCACCACGAGATCGTCGATCCGCGTCACGGCCGCTCCTCCAGCTCCATGGTCACCAGCCCGGCCCGGCCCGCCGCGCCGGCGGTGGTCAATGCGTCACCAGCTCGTCCGGCTCGGCCGGCGCCTCCGGCGGTACGGGGCGGGAGGCGGGCGCGGCGGCCGGCCCGGCGACAGGCGCGGTGGCGGGCCCGTTGGCCGGCGCGGTCGCCGACTGCTCCCCGCCGCGCTGGCGGGGCGTACGGACGACCGCGCGCGCCGTGCGGCGGCCCTGCGCCGGAACCCGGCGCAGGACCCGCACCCCCTTGTCCGCACCACGCCCCAGGAAGGCGGCGAGCATCGCCAGGAACGGCCGCAGGTCGTCGGCGGCGAACCAGGCCGTCTCGACGCCCCCGCCCCGCTTCGGCGCCGGCCCCCCCGCCGGCCGGTCCGGGCCGGTCCGCTGCCCGGCGACCACCGGCAGGGCCGGGTCCGCTACGCCGTCCGCCCGGTCGGCCCCCGCAGGACGCGCGGAGCCCGCCGTCCGGTCCGCCGCGCGGCGGCGCGGCAGCGAGCCGCCCCGGACCGCCGCCAGCAGCGCGTAGTTCTCGGCGACGAACACCCGGCCCGGACCGCCCGAGGGCCGCGGGACCCGTTGGCCCGTCAGATCCAGGTACATCGCCTGGACCACGTCGAGTCCGGTCGCGTCCGTGAACAGCCTGAACTGCGCGCCCGGACGGGGGTTGAAGTCCACCAGCCGGAAGCACCCGTCCTCGTCCCGGCGGAAGTCCAGGTCCAGGATCCCCTGGTAGCCCAGCCGTTCGGCAAGTCGCAGCGCCGCCTCCTCGACCGCCGGATCCGGCAGCCAGCGCCCCACCGCCGTCAGCCCCGTCCGCACCGGCCAGGACATCTCCTTGCGGCCCGATCCCGCGAGCAGCGGAAGACCGCCCCTGGTGAAGGCGCCGTGGAAGAACCAGTCGGTGTCCGGACCGGCCGGCAGGAACCGCTGGAGGAGCAGCCGGCTGCCGGCCTCGGCGGAGCGTTCGTACAGCCGGCGCGCCTCGGCGGCGGTGTGCACCAGCGTGGTGCTCCGCAGCCCGTCGGCCCCGGTGGGCAGCAGCCAGGGCCGGCTCCACTTGGCGACCACCGGCAGGCCGAGTCGCCAGGCCGCCTCGGCCGCCTCGGCCCCGCTCGCCGGAATCACGGTCTCCGGGTGCGGGACGTCCCAGCGCGAACAGAGCCGCGACAGCTCGGCCTTGTCAGCCACCCGCGCGGGCAGGTTGTCGGGCTGATGGGGGATCCGGAACCGGTCGCGGAGCATCGGCGCGACCCGGGACACGGCGATGGCGCTCAGGTCGTCCATGGCGATGAGCACGGCCTGACGGCCGATCCGCTCCGACACTCCGGTCAGGCACTCCAGCAGCGCCTCGGGCGCCTCCGGGTCCAACCCGCCCTCCGGCCCGGCGTGCACGGCGCGCAGGTACCGCGAACGCCCCATCGGACCTCCCCCGGCCTCGACGACGGCATGGACCTCCACGCCCTTGCGGCCAAGGGATCTGACGGCGCCGAGGGTTCCGTGGTGGAACGGATTCCGATCGAGTCTGAGCACGACGGCGGGCACATGGTTGAGATACGCGTGCATGGCAACGGTGTCTTTCACCTAGTCGGACCAAGCGGGGGTGGTGTGCACCTGCTAATGGCCTACGCGGAGGTCACCGAACAGGCCATTCGTCAGATCTGATGCCTAACGTCTTTGGTAAGCACACCGATTCAGGAAAGCTCGGGAGACGCCATGCCCAGACCACGCCGCCGACTGGTGAGCACCTGCATCGGTACGGTCACGGCCGGACTGCTCGCCACCGGGGCCGCACTCGCGGCCCCCGGCGAGGACCGGTCCGAGGGCTCGGACATCGCCATGGGCGCCTACCTCAACTACGGGCCGCGCGGCGTGGCCCGGATCCCGCACCTGTCGCGCTGGCTGGGCGGCAAGGAGATCCGGGTCGGACACACCTATCTCCCCGGTGACCAGTGGGCCGGCATCGAGGGCAGGGTCTCCTTCCTCGCGGACTGGGCCGAATGGCGCCAGGAAGAGGACGACCGGATGTTCGTCCTCAACGTGCCGATGCAGGAACGGAACGAGGGCCGCGTGCCCGACTACGAGGTGGCCCAGCTGATCAGGGAGGGCGCCGAGGGGCAGTACGACCGGCACTTCAAGAGGCTCGCCGAGCGGCTGGTGTCGCTGGGCGTCCCGGACACGGTCATCGTGCTCGGCTGGGAGATGAACGGCGTCACCTACACCCACCGCTGCGCGCCGGACCCGGAGAACTGGAAGGCGTACTGGCGGCGCATCGTCACCACGATGCGCTCGGTGCCCGGACAGGAGTTCAAGTTCGACTTCGCCCCGAACAGGGGCACGGACGCGATCGGCTGGACGAAGTGCTACCCCGGCGACGACGTGGTCGACGTCATCGGAATGGATTCGTACGACCAGGGCCCCGGACGGACCTTCGACGACCAGATCACCCAGCCGTACGGGCTCCAGCGGCACGTCGACTTCGCGAAGGCACACGGCAAGGAGATCTCGTACCCGGAGTGGGGGCTGTTCCGTCGCGGGGACAACCCGGAGTACGTACGGCGCATGCTGAAGTGGATCGAGCAGCACAAGCCGCTCTACCACACCATCACCGACTACTGCCCGCACGGCGTGTGGCAGTGCAAGCAGAACCCGCAGTCCGCGAAGGCCTTCCGCGACGCACTGGTGCCCGAGCGGCCCGGCCCGGTGATCCCGACCCCGGTCTCCCTGGGCATCATCTGCGGTGCCCGGGTCACCACCCCATCCCCAAGCTTGATGGCCTGAAAGAGGCGGGGGGCGGCCGAGGCCGCCGCCCGCCAGGAGAGCATCGACGCGTAACCGGAGCTACGGAGCTACGGAG
>NZ_JARAYQ010000022.1:0-60374 GCF_033794505.1 Streptomyces sp. MB09-01
TGCCCGGCCCCGTCCTCGCGCTCGGCCCCGTACCCGCGCCCCGTCCCGTACTCGCGCCGTCCCGCCGTACCCCGCCGTCGGCCAGCCCCGGCCCGGGCTCGTCACCTGGGCCGGCTCCGTCCCCGGAGTCCACGCGCTCCAGCGGGTGCACCGGGATCCGCACCACCGTCCCGCACGAGCCGCATCCCAGCTCGGGCTGCGGCCACTCGCTCTCCCGCCCGCAGGCCGTGCACCGCACCGCCACCCAGCTGTCCGACCAGGTGCGGTGGGTCAGCGGCACCGGCGGCGCCGCCAGGTCGAGCGGGGGATGCACCGGGCTTCCGCAGGCGCAGGGGAAGACCGGCGCGGTGTAGCCGTTGTCGCGCAGGCACGCCGGGCAGCGCACCGGTACCGCTTCCGCCATGAGACCTGGATCCCCTCCGTCGCTGTGCGTAGGTCCATGCTCCACCACCGGCGACCGCGGAGGCGAGGGTGCACGCCAATTCCGGCAGATCCGGGCCGCCTGATCGGTCATTTGTACAACTCGCCGAGCAAGACGCGGCTTTTGGTGGGTTCCGGGGTCCCCTACCGCCTTGACGCCGACGGGGCCTCCGCTTAGCTTGTTCCGTATAGCAGAACAAAACTTCCGGATGACGGAAAAGCCTGACCGCCAGACCCGCAGGAGAACCTGATGCCTCGTATGACAGCCGCCGCCGCTGCAGTTGAGATCCTCAAGCTCGAGGGTGTCGAACAAGCGTTCGGCGTGCCCGGTGCTGCGATCAACCCGTTCTACCGCGAGCTCAAGAACGTGGGCGGCATCGCGCACACGCTGGCCCGTCACGTCGAGGGCGCCTCGCACATGGCCGAGGGCTACACACGGGCCAAGGCGGGCAACATCGGTGTCTGCATCGGCACCTCGGGCCCGGCCGGCACCGACATGATCACCGGCCTGTACTCCGCGATCGCGGACTCGATCCCGATCCTGTGCATCACCGGTCAGGCTCCGGTCTCGAAGCTCCACAAGGAGGACTTCCAGGCCGTCGACATCGCCTCGATCGCCAAGCCCGTCACCAAGAAGGCCACGACCGTCCTGGAGGCCGCGCAGGTCCCGGGCGTGTTCCAGGAGGCCTTCCACCTGATGCGCTCCGGCCGTCCCGGCCCGGTCCTCATCGACCTGCCGATCGACGTCCAGCTGACCGAGATCGAGTTCGACCCCGAGACCTACACGCCGCTGCCGGTCTACAAGCCGCAGGCCAGCCGCGCCCAGGCCGAGAAGGCCATTCGGTTCCTGCTGGAGTCCGAGCGTCCGCTGATCGTCGCCGGTGGCGGCATCATCAACGCCGACGCCTCCGACCTGCTGGTCGAGTTCGCCGAGCTGACCGGCGTCCCGGTCATCTCCACCCTGATGGGCTGGGGCACCATCCCGGACGACCACGAGCTGGCCGCCGGCATGGTCGGTGTGCAGACCGCCCACCGCTACGGCAACGCGACGTTCCTCGAGTCGGACTTCGTCTTCGGCATCGGCAACCGCTGGGCCAACCGTCACACGGGCTACAACCTCGAGGCGTACACCAAGGGCCGCAAGTTCGTCCACGTCGACATCGAGCCGACCCAGCTCGGCAAGATCTTCGCCCCGGACTTCGGCATCGCCTCCGACGCCAAGGTCGCGCTGGAGCTCTTCATCGAGGTCGCCAAGGAGCTCAAGGCCGAGGGCAAGCTGCCCGACTTCTCCGCCTGGGCCGCCTCGTCGCAGGAGCGCAAGGCCACCCTGCAGCGCCGCACGCACTTCGACAACATCCCCCTGAAGCCGCAGCGCGTCTACGAGGAGATGAACAAGGCCTTCGGCCCGGAGACCCGCTACGTCACCACCATCGGTCTCTCCCAGATCGCGGCCGCGCAGTTCCTGCACGTCTACCGGCCGCGCCACTGGATCAACTGCGGCCAGGCCGGTCCGCTCGGCTGGACCATCCCGGCCGCGATCGGTGCCGCCACCGCGGACCCGGAGACACCGATCGTCGCGCTCTCGGGCGACTACGACTTCCAGTTCATGATCGAGGAGCTCGCGGTCGCCGCGCAGCACAAGGTCCCCTACGTCCACGTCCTCGTGAACAACGCCTACCTGGGTCTGATCCGTCAGGCGCAGGGCGGCCTGGGCATCAACTTCGAGGTCAACCTCGAGTTCGAGAACATCAACACCCCCGAGCTGGGTGTCTACGGCGTCGACCACGTCAAGGTCGCCGAGGGCCTGGGCGTCAAGGCGATCCGCGTCACCGACCCGGACAAGCTGGGCGAGGCCTTCGAGGAGGCCAAGAAGCTGGCCCAGGAGTTCCAGGTTCCGGTCGTCGTCGAGGCGATCCTGGAGCGCATCACCAACATCGCGATGAGCAAGACGGTCGACATGAGCGACGTCACCGAGTTCGAGGAGCTCGCGACCGAGCCGGGCCACGCCCCGACCGCGATCAAGTCCCTCAAGGTCTGATCCCGCAGTACTCGGTAGTACACAGCGGCCCCCGCTCCTCCTCCGGGAGGGACGGGGGCCGTTCCGCGTCCGACGCGGGCCGCCTACCGGTCCCGCGCGTACTGCGCCCAGCGGGCCAGCTCCCGGCGGGTCGCCGCGGTGTCGGGATGGTCGGGCCCGAGCACCCGTACCTGCTCGTTCAGCAGATGGGTCAAGGAGGTCGCGGCCCCCGCGGCGTCCCCGGCCCGGCCGCGCCAGTGAGCGTGGCCGTAGTGCGCGCCGAAGACGTCGGACCAGTTCGGACGCGTCACCACCAGCCCCAGGAAGGTCTCCCTGGGAAGCGTGGGCCCGCCCCGCGCGCCCAGGTGCCGCAGCAGGTCGTTCAGCAGGACCTCGTAGGCGATGGCGGCCCCGTACGCGTCCCCGGACTCGCCCTGATGGCGCGCGAGCAGCGCCCGGTTCTCGAAGACGCCCGGATACGCCGGCCCGTACCTGTGCTGCTGGAGCGGGATCAGTTCGGCGTAAGCCGCGGCCGCACCGGCCGCGTCCCCCGCCCGGCCGCGCCAGTACCCCAGCTCGGCCCGTGTGGTGATGGTGCGTTCGTGCCCGGGACCCAGGACGCGGATCTGATCGGCGAGGACCGCCGCGTACGCCACGGCGGCCCCTGCCGGGTCCCCGGACTCGCCCCGCCAGTGCGCGGCGCGCTCGCGGGCCCCGTGGAGGACGGAGGACTCCGCTCCCTGGTGGCGCAGGGCTTCGTCCGCGAGCCGCTCGAAGTGGCGCCGGGCAGCCTCGCCCCGGCCCGTCGTCCCCAGGAACTCGCCGACACGGAAGAGCAGCGGGTGCACGCCGAGGGGCGACTCGTCGGCGAAGAGGCTTTCCAGCGAGGCGCTCGAGGCGTTGCGGCGGGAGGCGGTCCACAGGGCCGATTCGGCGTGACGCCGCAGTCCGTCGGCGCAGGCCACCAGGACCGGGGCGAACGAGGGATCGTCCCGGTTCCCGTCCGCGGCGTCCACCAGCATCGAGCCGACGGTCCACGCGAGTGTCGCGGACCGGTGCGCGGGCACCGCCTCGAGGGTCACCCGCTGGAGGACCGGATGCACCCGTACGGAACGGTGAGGGTCCTGCGGCGTGTAGCCGATCAGGCCATGGCGGTCCAGAGCCCGGAGCGCTGCCGTCACGTCCTCGGGCCGGAGCCCGTTCCCGTGCGTGCCGGTGGAGGATGCCGTGCGGTACTGCTGCATGTGACGCCTGGCGGCCGTGCCCGTGAAGGCGGCCTCGGGTGCTCCCTCGGACGGGAGCAGGGCCGCCAGTTCCATCAAGGGGAGTGCCAGTCCGGCCGGTGGCGTCCGGTCGGCTCGTTCGAGCGACGGCAGCCACGCCTCGTGCACGCCGAAGGGCTGGCCGTCCGGCAGTGCGCCGGGACCGGGCACGAGCTCGGCGAGTGGTCTCCCGCCGTCCCGGCCCAGCAGGCGGTTGTACGTCGCGCAGTCGAGGTCCTCCCGCACGAGGTGGCTCACGGCCTGGGACAGCGCCAGCGGGAGCAGTCCCAGCGCCCGGGCCAGCGCCTCCAGTTCCGCGGGCCGGCCGCTGCGCCCGCTCGCGGCCAGGACCTCGGCCAGGTACGCCGTGGCCTCGTCCGCGGTGAACCCGTCCACGTGGACCACGCCCGGGCCCGGCCCCGGCCGTGCGATGTCCCGGCGCCTGGTGGTGACGAGGGTCTGCCCGTCGGGGTGCTCCGGGGGCCACAGGCCGCGTACGTCGTCGGGGTCGGACACGCCGTCCAGGACGACCAGCCAGCGCCGCCGCGGGCTCCCTGCGCCCGGCCGCAGCCATGCGAGGAACGCCTGCGCGGCCTGCTCGGGCGAAGCGCCGTCGGATCCGGTGATCTCGGCGATGGCCTGTGCGTAGCCGGCGAGGACCGCCTCACGGCCGGTGGCGGTGACCCACACGAGCAGGTCGAGGCGGCCTTCGGCCCACGCCGTACGGGCGAGGTGCGCGGCCTGCTGCGTCTTGCCGGTGCCGGCGGTGCCGACCAGCAGGCCGGAGCCGCCGTCGAGGGAGGTCCGGCGCTGGAAGCAGCGCGCGGCGCCGGGGATCGTGCCCACCAGGAGCGGCCAGGACGCCGGAGTGCGGGAGGCGGCGTGGTACGAGACGTGGTCGGCGCGGCCGACGGCCATGCCGTAGTGCCCGGCCTGGACGGTGAACGGGTGCGCGGACCCGGTGGGAAGGGGGCTTTCGACAGCCGGTCCGTTCAGCCCTGGGACGGAGCCGGCGGGGGAGGGGGGCTGAGGTGCGCACCTCCGTGGATCACCGCGGCGGCGATCGACCCGTGGTCGGCCCTGACGTGCAGGTCCCCGCCGACGGCCAGCCCGGCGTCGCCGGCGGACACCCCGGGCGCTGCGGGTGCGTCGAGCAGTGCGCGCAGTTCCTCGGCGGCCCGGTCGCGCTGGTCGTCCGGGAGGCTCTCCAGCAGCCCCTCGAAGCGGGCCTGCCACATGGCCTCCTGGCGGATCCGGGCCCGTTCCCCGCCCGTGTCGGCGCCGGCCGTGGCGAGCTCGGACGCGCTCCGGTCCAGCCGCACCAGCTCACCGCTCGCCCGGTCGGTGTCCCCACGCCCGAACCAGCCGGCCACCTGCGCGCGGAAACTGTCCCAGGCATCCGTGCCGGCGGCTTGTACCACCGCCGTTCCACCAGCCGTGGCCAATGCCAACAATGCTTCCGGCAACATGACTTGCCCCCTCCGAACGGATCACCGACGATCTTGGGGAGTCTATCGCCGCGGCCTTCCGGGCAGGGCCCGTGCGTGCATCCGGACATGACAAAGCGCCGAGTCACGGGACCGTCCGTGACTCGGCGCTCTGGTTTGTTACCGCCCGACGGTACGAGGCTGGCGCGACAGGACGTTCGCACCGCCGGGCGGAGTGTGTGGGGAGGGGGGCCTCCGCGTGCAGGGGGCTCTGTGCGTAGCCCCTGTACGAAGAGGATTGGCCGGGACCGTGGCGGTCGGCGACGAGAACTCCGGCACCGTCTCCCTCAGGTCAAGAGACGGGCCTCGGAACCCATTACCACCGCACTGGCTCGCACGCCCGCCACGGTCCTCGTCCTGCCCTCACCGCGTACCACCCCTCATCCGGGTCCACGGGTCGGGCTCAGCACCCGGGGCCTGACCTCCCGTCAGGCCCCCGGTACAGCTGTGCGGCTCAGGCGTCGCGCAGGGCGCGCACGGCCTCCTCGACGCGACGGCCGTAGTCGGCGTCGGCGGCGTGGAAGTGAGCCAGGTTCTTCTCGATGACGTCCTCGAGGGTGACCTGAGACAGGCCGCCGGCGATGTTCGCCACCAGACGCTGCTTCTCGGCCTCCGACATCAGGCGGTAGAGCTCACCGGCCTGGAAGAAGTCGTCGTCCTTGGTGTGGGCCGGGGCTTCGTGGGTGCCCGTGTAGCCGGAGACGGCCTTGGGGGCGCCCAGTGCCAGACCGGTCTCGGCCGGACCCTGGTACGAGTTGGGCTCGTAGTTCTTGTCGTGGCGCGAGCCGTTGCGCAGCGCCATGACACCGTCGCGGCCGTAGTTGTCGGCCTTCGTCGCCTTCGGGGCGTTGACCGGCAGCACGGTGTGGTTCACACCGAGGCGGTAGCGCTGGGCGTCGGCGTACGCGAAGAGACGGCCCTGGAGCATCTTGTCCGGCGAGGCGGTGATGCCCGGGACGAAGTTGTTCGGGGAGAAGGCGGACTGCTCGACCTCGGCGAAGACGTTGTCCGGGTTGCGGTCGAGGACCAGACGGCCCACGCGCTGCAGCGGGTAGTCGCTGTGCGGCCACACCTTGGTGAGGTCGAACGGGTTGAAGCGGTAGTCCGCGGCCTCGGCGGCGGGCATGATCTGGACGTAGAGGGTCCAGCTCGGGTTCACACCGCGCTCGATCGCCTGGAGCAGGTCGGTCTGGTGCGAGTTCGCGTCCTTGCCGACGAGCTCGGCGGCCTGCTCGCCCGAGAGGCAGCGGATGCCCTGGTTCGTCTTGAAGTGGTACTTGACGAAGAAGGCCTCGCCCTGCTCGTTCGTCCACTGGTACGTGTGGGAGCCGTAGCCGTTCATGTGACGGTACGACGCCGGGATGCCGCGGTCACCCATGAGCCAGGTGATCTGGTGCGTCGCCTCGGGGGCGTGCGCCCAGAAGTCCCAGACGTTGTCCGGCTCCTGCTTGCCCGTGAAGGGGTCGCGCTTCTGGGAGTGGATGAAGTCGGGGAACTTGATCGGGTCCTTGATGAAGAACACCGGGGTGTTGTTGCCGACGAGGTCGTAGTTGCCCTCTTCGGTGTAGAACTTCAGCGCGAAGCCACGCGGGTCGCGGACCGCGTCCGCGCCGCCCAGCGAGTCGGCGACGGTGGAGAACCGCAGGAAGGTCTCGGTCTTCTTGCCGACCGTGTTCAGGAACGCGGCGCTGGTGTACGCGGTGACGTCGTCGGTCACCTCGAAGTAGCCGTACGCGGCCGAACCGCGGGCGTGCACCACGCGCTCCGGGATGCGCTCGCGGTTGAAGCGGGCAAGCTTCTCGAGGAGCTGCTGGTCCTGGACCAGGAGCGGGCCACCGACGCCGGCGGTGGCGGAGTTCTGATTGTCGGCGACCGGGGCGCCGGACTCGGTCGTCAGCGTGCGCTTCGACATGGTGACCTTCCGTACGGGTAACTGCTGACGGAAAGCGTCTTCCGTCATGCGGAACAGCCTAATTTCGGCGAGAACTAAACGTCAACAGTTTGTTGAACGAAGTTGAAGAGAGGTGATCCGGACGGCGCCGGCGCTTGGGCGCGACAGGACAGGTGTCAGCGCCGGCGCCATCCGGAGACTCGGGCCCCCGTCAGGGGGAGGTGCGGCCCGGGACCCGGGCCGCGGGCTCAGAGCTGAGCGCCGGAGAGGCGCTCGACCGCACGGAGCAGGGCGGAGTGGTCCAGGCCGCCGTCGCCCTGGGCGCGCAGCGAGGCGACCAGCTGGGCGACGACCGCGCCGACCGGGAGCGCCGCACCGACGTTGCGGGCGGCGTCGGTGACGATGCCCATGTCCTTGTGGTGCAGGTCGATCCGGAAACCGGGCTTGAAGTCGCGGTTCAGGAAGTTGTCCTTCTTCCGGGTCAGGACCGTGGAGCCGGCCAGACCGCCGTTGAGGACGTCCAGGGCGGCCTCGAGGTTCACGCCCGACTTCTCGAGGAAGACGACGGCCTCGGCGCACGCCTGGATGTTCACCGCGACGATGAGCTGGTTGGCGGCCTTCACCGTCTGGCCGGAGCCGTGCGGACCGCACAGGACGATGACCTTGCCGAGGGCCTCGAGGATCGGCAGGGCGGCGTCGAAGTCGGCCTGCTCGCCACCCACCATGATCGACAGGACGGCCTCGATGGCGCCGGCCTCGCCGCCGGACACCGGGGCGTCGATGACGCGGATGCCCTTGGCGGCGGCGTTCTTCGCGAGGTCGATCGAGGTCTGCGGGGTGATCGACGACATGTCGATGATCAGCGCGCCGGACTTCGCGTTCTCGAGGATGCCGTTCTCACCGTAGGAGATGGCCTCGACCTGCGGGGAGGCGGGCACCATCGTGATGATGACGTCGGCGTCCTTGACGGCCTCGGCGATCGAGCCGGCCGCGGAGCCGCCGGCGGCGGCCAGACGGTCCAGCTTGTCCTGCTCCAGGGTGAAGCCGGTGACCGAGTAGCCGGCCTTCAGGAGGTTCTCGGCCATGGGGGAGCCCATGATTCCGAGGCCGATCCAGGCGATCTTGGGGAGGTTGCTCATGATGAGGGTCCTTCTCTTAATGCTTTGTACGAAAAGTTCGTGACGTGCCTGGCTGATCGCCTGGACTTTGTCCGCCTACTTCGCGGCGCGGGCCTCGGCCGGCAGCCATGCGAAGGACGCGGCAGCGTCGGCGGCCTTGTACTCCAGGCCTACGTAGCCCTCGTATCCGGCCTTCTTCAGCTGGTCGAGCAGCTCCTCGAGGGGCAGCTCGCCGGTGCCGGGGGCACCTCGTCCGGGCTTGTCCGCGATCTGGACGTGCCCGGTCTTGGCGGCGTACTTTTCGATGACCTCGGAGAGGTCCTCATCGTTCATCGCCAGGTGGTACAGGTCGAGCAGGAACTTGGCGTTGCCGAGGCCGGTGGCCTCGTTCACCTTGTCCACCACCTCGATGCCGGCCGGGGCGCTCACCAGCGGGTAGAGCGGCGACTCGGGCTTGTTGAGGGTCTCGATCAGGAGGATCGCGCCGACGCGGTCCGCGGCCTGAGCCGCCACGACCAGGTTCTTCAGTGCGAGCTCGTCCTGCACGGCCGGGTCCACGCCTTCGACGCGGTTGCCGTACAGGGCGTTCAGCGCCTTGCAGCCGACCGAGGCCGCGAAGTCGGCGGCCACGTTGATGTTGGCGTTGAAGCGCTCCGACTCCGCACCGGGAACCGAGACCGCACCGCGGTCCGGGCCCGGCAGCCGGCCGGCGTAGAAGTTCAGGCCCACCAGCTGGGTGCCGGCGTCCTCAAGAGCCTGCTTGAGGGCGTCGAGCTCCTCCTGTGCGGGGGTGGGGGTCTCGATCCAGGGCCACCACAGCTCGACCGCCGTGAAGCCCGCCGCGGCGGCAGCCGCAGGACGCTCCAGGAGCGGGAGTTCCGTGAAGAGGATCGAAAGGTTTACATCGAAGCGCTGGTCCGTGTATCCCATGAGGGGTGTGCGCTCCTTCCGTATTGCGGAAGTTAGTTTCTGCTTGATGGAAGACTGCATCGGGCTTGTCCCGGATGTCAAGTACGGACTGCCGGAAAATCGTGACCGCGGGGTAGCTTGACCGCGTGCGATTGAGAGTGGAGTTCACGACCGAGCCCTTCGATCTCGAAGAGGCTCCTGCCCATGCCGTAGCCGCGCGTGAGGTCATCCAGAAGGCCCAATTGGACGCGGTGGACGTCGGTCCGTTCGGCAACACCGTCGAGGGCGAGGCCGACCGGGTGCTGGCGGCGGTGGGCGCGCTGCTGCGCGATTCCCTGGAGGCCGGAGCCACGCGCGTCTCGCTCCAGGTCAACGTGATCGGGGAGGACACCCCATGACCGAACCCCGTGACCACCCCTTCGTCACCGCGGTCAAGCCGCTGGTGGACGCCATGGGCGGCGAGCTGATGGATCCGGCCCTGGCGCAGCCCGACGACGTCGTGCTCAGCTGGGAGGGTCAGGACCTGCTGGCCGTGCGCCTGCCGCAGCTCTCGGATTCGCTGGACCACATCCTGGCGGCCCTGGAGCGCCGGCACGGCGTACCGTTGTCGCAGCTCGACCGGAAGTCCAAGCAGGACGTGGTGCGGATACTGGAGGCGCGGGGCGCCTTCTCCGTGCGGCACGGCGTGGAAACGGTCGCGGGCGCCCTGGGTGTAAGCCGTTTCACGGTCTACAACTACTTGAACCGGGACTCCGGCCCCAAAGGCACCGCCAAAAACGCCCAAGAGTGAAAGACTGCTGACCCGCAGTGACGAGCCGCCGCCCAATTCACCCGGGCGGCGGCTTTTGTGTACGGGAAGTTTCAACAAAGTGTTGACGCCGTGTGGTGGAGCGCGTTAGCTATGCGCAGCCCGTCAAAGCAACAACAGGCCACGGAGGCCTACCGTGACTTCGAGTCCGACCCCGGGTCTCACCCGGTTCAACACCTTGGACGACAGCGCGGCCACGGCCGAGCTGCACGAGGTGTGCGCCAGTTCGGCGTGGGGGAGCAAGCTGCTCGCCCAGCGCCCCTTCGCCACCGCAGAGTCCCTGTTCGCCGCGAACGAAGCCGCCATGGCGGAGCTCACCGCGGAGGACCTGGGCGAAGCGATGGGAGGCCACGCGCCGATCGGCCGGCCGAAGCCGGGAGACCCGACCTCCGCCCGCGAGCAGCGCGGCATGGCCGGTGCCTCGGAGGAGCTCAAGAACGAGCTCCTCGAACTGAACCTGGCGTACCAGGAGAAGTTCGGCCACGTCTTCCTCATCTGCGCCACCGGTGCGACCGGTGAGTTCATGCGGGACGCGGTCAAGGTCCGGATCGACAACTCGCCGGAGCAGGAGCGGGAAATCGCCCGCGGCGAGCTCGTCAAGATCAACAAGATCCGCCTGACCCGCCTCGTCGAACTCGTTGAAGGAGAGTGAGACCGATCATGAGCACCGAGACCACCGCGTCGGTGTCCACGCACATCCTGGACACCAGCATCGGCAAGCCCGCCGAGGGCGTCGCCATCTCCCTGTCGGCCCGCACGGGTCTGGACGGCGAGTGGACGGCCCTGGGCGGCTCCGCCACCGATGCGGACGGGCGCTGCAAGGACCTGCCGGCGCTGCCGGAGGGCACCACCCACGTACGTCTCGACTTCGAGACCGAGACGTACTTCTTTAGTAAGCACAGTTCCGAGAAGCAAGCCGAGGCGCAGCAGGACGCCCCCCGCGTAAGGGACAGCGGTGCGTTTTTCCCGGAAGTGACGATCACGTTCGCGGTCACTCCCGGCGAGCATTACCACGTACCGCTGCTGCTCAACCCGTTCGGCTACTCCGTTTACCGAGGGAGCTAGCATGGCCACGATTCTGGGCCAGAACCAGTACGGCAAAGCAGAGAACCGCGTCGTCAAGATCACGCGGGACGGCGACACGCACCACATCAAGGACCTGAACGTCTCGGTCGCCCTCTCCGGCGACATGGACGACGTCCACTACTCCGGCTCGAACGCCAACGTCCTGCCGACGGACACCACCAAGAACACGGTGTACGCGTTCGCCAAGGAGTACGGCATCGAGTCCGCCGAGCAGTTCGGCATCCACCTGGCGCGCTGGTTCGTGGGCAGCCAGGAGCCGATCCAGCGTGCGCGCATCCGGATCGAGGAGTACGCCTGGGACCGGATCGCCACATCGGACGCCAACTCGAAGTTCATCGGCTCCGACGAGGTGAACCACTCCTTCGTCCGCCAGGGCATGGAGACCCGCGTCACCCAGATCACGTACGACGGCAAGAACTGGGAGGTCATCTCCGGCCTCAAGGACCTGGTCGTCATGAACTCCACGAACTCCGAGTTCTGGGGTTACGTGAAGGACAAGTACACGACGCTGAAGGAGGCCTACGACCGCATCCTGGCCACCCAGGTGTCGGCTCGCTGGCGCTTCAACTGGTCGGACGACGAGCAGCGGATGCCCAACTGGGAGAAGTCCTACGCCGAGACCCGGAAGCACATGCTCCAGGCCTTCGCGGAGACCTACTCCCTGTCGCTGCAGCAGACCCTGTACCAGATGGGTTCGCGCATCATCAACCACCGTTCGGAGATCGACGAGGTCCGCTTCTCGCTCCCGAACAAGCACCACTTCCTCGTGGACCTTGAGCCCTTCGGCCTCAAGAACGACAACGAGGTCTACTTCGCCGCGGACCGCCCGTACGGTCTGATCGAGGCCACTGTTCTCCGGGACGGCGTTGACGCCCGTATCCCCGTGGACATGACCAACCTCTGATGCGGCACGCGCGTCCCGGGGCTCCGCAGTGGCCCCGGGACCGCGCGACACACTTCAGCTTCGTGAATCGGCACCCGGACGCTTCACTCGGGGCGGCAGTACTGTCAGCTGTCAAGGCCCCCGGCTCCGGCACTCAAATCTCCTGGGCCTTGCCGTGCCCATACCGCCACTGAAAGCACGAGGAAGTCCCATGGCAGCATCGGCAGCCCCTGACAGCGCGGTCGAGCGCATCGTCATCGAGAACTGTGCGATTGCGACGGTCGACGCGAACGACACCGAGTACGCCTCGGGTCACATCGTCGTCGCCGGCAACAAGATCGAGTCGATCGGTGCGGGCGAAGCCCCCGAGAACCTCGAGAACGTCGTACGTCGCATCGACGGCACCGGGCACCTCGTGACCCCCGGTCTGGTCAACACGCACCACCACTTCTACCAGTGGATCACGCGTGGTCTGGCCACCGACCACAACCTCTTCAACTGGCTGGTCGCGCTGTACCCGACGTGGGCGCGCATCGACGAGCAGATGACGTACACGGCTGCGCAGGGCTCCCTCGCCGCGATGGCCAAGGGTGGCGTCACCACCGCGATGGACCACCACTACGTCTACCCCAAGGGCTCCGGCGACCTCTCCGGCTCGATCATCCGCGCCGCCTCCGAGATGGGCGTGCGGTTCACCCTCGCCCGCGGCTCGATGGACCGCAGCGAGAAGGACGGCGGCCTGCCGCCGGACCACGCCGTCGAGACCCTCGAGGGTGCGCTCGCCGACACCGAGGCGACCGTGAAGAAGTACCACGACGCCTCCTTCGACGCGATGACCCAGGTCGCCGTCGCCCCGTGCTCCCCCTTCTCGGTCTCCACCGAGCTGCTGAAGCAGGGCGCCGAGCTGGCCCGCCGCCTGGGCGTGCGCATGCACACGCACGGCTCCGAGACCGTCGAGGAAGAGCAGTTCTGCAAGGAACTGTTCGGCATGGGCCCGACCGACTACTTCGAGTCGACCGGCTGGCTCGGCGAGGACGTGTGGATGGCGCACAGCGTCCACATGAACGACTCCGACATCGCCGCGTTCGCCCGTACCAAGACCGGTGTCGCGCACTGCCCGTCCTCCAACGCCCGTCTGGCCGCCGGCATCGCCCGCGTCCCGGACATGCTCGCCGCCGGCGTCCCGGTCGGCCTCGGCGTGGACGGCACCGCCTCCAACGAGTCCGGTGAGCTGCACACCGAGCTGCGCAACGCGCTCCTCATCAACCGCCTGAACCCGGTCCACCGCGAGCGCGCCCTGAACGCGCGCCAGGCCCTGCGCCTCGGTACCTACGGCGGCGCCCAGGTCCTCGGCCGCGCCGACAACATCGGCTCGCTGGAGGTCGGCAAGTGCGCCGACCTGGTGCTGTGGAACCTGAGCACCTTCCTGCACTCCTCGATCGCCGACCCGGTCACCGCGCTGGTCTTCGGTGCGGCCGCCCCGGTCACCGCGTCGTTCGTCAACGGCAAGCAGATCGTCGAGAACAACCGCCTGCTCTTCGCGGACGAGGACGCCATCGCGGTGTCCACCCGGGAAGAGGCCCAGCGCCTCGCGCGGATCTCCGCGCAGGCCTGACCCTCCCCCAGGTACCGCTGGGAGGTACCCCCAGAAGTCCGGCCGGGGGGGACGGCCCCCGGCCGGCGGCCACGGACCCGAGCGGGGTCCGTGGCAGCCGTTCCCGGGTAGCGCCTGAGGAGATCCGAGGGCGCCCCGGGGCGGTGACTCGTGCCACTTGTGCTGCCGCGCGCGCATCGCGCCATGGCCACGGCACCTCCAGCCCCACGGCTGGAACCACAGCGCGGAACCGGTTTTTGGGCGAATCGTTTCTGCACCCCTTGGGACACGTAGTCGCACCACCCACAACTCCATACAGGCTCGACTCGCACTCCTTTCGCACCACCTCCATGACACCCACGTCCCTGCCGACGTGTTACCCGACCGGAGGAAGCCGTGGCCGCAATGCCCAGGTTTCGCAAAGACGCAGTCGCCGTACCGCAGGTCTCCGGGGAGAAACACCCGGTCGACGAGACCCTGCCTCCGCTGAAGATGTTCACGAGCGGTCTCCAGCACGTGGCCGCCATGTACGCGGGTGTCGTCGCCCCGCCCATGATCGTCGGCCCTGCCGTGGGGCTGTCCGCCACCGAGACGGCCTTCCTGATGGGGGCCTCGCTCTTCACCGCCGGCCTCGCCACCCTCCTCCAGACCCTCGGGTTCTGGAAGATCGGCGCCAAACTCCCCTTCGTCAACGGCGTTTCCTTCGCCGGCGTGACCCCGATGATCGCGATCGGCAAGGGAGAGGGGGACAACGCCATCCCCGTCATCTTCGGCGCGATCGTCGTCGCCGGGATCCTCGGCTTCTTCGCCGCCCCCTACTTCGGCAAGCTCGTCCGCTTCTTCCCACCCGTCGTGACGGGTACGGTCATCACCCTCATCGGCGTCTCGCTCCTGCCCGTGGCCTTCAACTGGTCGCAAGGCGGGAACAGCACCGCCACCGACTACGGCTCGATGAAGAACATCGGCATGGCCGCCGCCACCCTGGTCGTCGTCCTGCTGATGCGCAAGTTCCTGCGCGGCTTCCTCCAGCAGATCTCCATCCTGCTCGGCCTGGTCGCGGGCACGCTCATCGCCCTGCCGCTCGGCATGACCAGCTTCGACGCCGTCAAGAACGCGTCCGGGGTGGGCTTCCCGACCCCGTTCCACTTCGGCGCCCCGCAGTTCCAGGTCGCCGCGATCATCTCGATGTGCATCGTCATGCTCGTCTGCATGACCGAGTCCACCGCCGACATCCTGGCCCTCGGCAAGATCGTCGGCCGCCCGGCGGACGCGAGGACCATCGAGGGCGGCCTGCGCGCCGACACCCTCGGCAGCGCGCTCAGCCCGCTCTTCAACGGCTTCATGTGCAGCGCCTTCGCCCAGAACATCGGGCTGGTCGCCATGACCAAGGTCCGCAGCCGGTTCGTGGTCGCCGCGGGCGGCGGCATCCTGATCCTGCTGGGCCTGTGCCCGATGGCGGCCTCCGTCATCGGCGTGGTCCCGCTGCCGGTCCTCGGCGGCGCCGGCATCGTCCTCTTCGGGTCGGTCGCGGCCAGCGGCATCCAGACCCTGGCCGGCGCGGCCATGGAGAAGGGCGAGAACGCCCTGATCGTGGCGGCCTCCGTGGGCATCGGCCTGATCCCGATCGCCGCGCCGGAGTTCTACCACGCCTTCCCGAAGGACCTGCTGGTCGTCCTCGACTCCGGCATCAGCACCGGCTGCGTCGTGGCCATCCTGCTGAACCTGGCCTTCAACCACCTCGGCGCCAGGAAGGGCGCGGCCTCGGGGGCCGCGCCGGATCCGGTGCCGGTGCACTGATGCCCGGCCCCTGACCGGGCGCACGGAACGGAGGCCCGCACGCCACCCACTGCGGGTGTGGCGTGCGCGCCGCCGTTCGCGTGCCCGGTCAGCAGGTCGAGTGGAAGAGGCCGGCGACCCGCTCGGTGGCGGCCAGCCGGTTGTAGACCTCCACGGCTGCCGTCGTCCCCGCCACGTGCACCTCGACCCCGGCGGCCCGGAGCACCTCCAGCGTCTGCCGGGCGATCCCGAGGCGCTGGTCCATGCCCTGGCTGAGCACCACCGCCGTCACCCCCAGGTCGAGGAACTCGCGCACCTCCTGCGGCTGGATGCCGGGCTCGTGCCGCGTGCCGTGCTCGGACCAGTCCCAGGGGCGGCCGCCGCCCGGGTAGAGCCTGAAGTCCTTGCCGGGGGCGAGCCCTTCGGCCTCGATCCGGCCCCACGAGAGGTGCGTGATGCGCGGGGAGGGCTCCGCCGCCGGGTCCGCCGCCGGGGGAGTCCACAGCATCAGGTTGCTCATCAACTCGGCCTGCTCGACGGCGTCGTCGAGGGCGTGGTGCGTGTGCCGCCGACGGGAGAGCAGTTCGCGGGGCATCCGGCCCTTGACCGCGGCGCGCAGCGGTACCCGTGCCTTCGTCGCGTAGAGGGTCTTCATGTCCAGGCAGCCGGAGTGGCCGAAGGGGCTGTCCCCGCCGAACCGCATCAGGTACCAGTACAGGAAGGTCCAGTCGAAGGGGGCCGGGTAGCCGCACATGACCGGCTGCGCCCCGGCCTCGGCGGACACCTCCCGGACCCAGGTGCGGAACTCGTCCATGGCCGTCGCCGGATCGGCGCCCTCCCGGACCAGCCGGTCGCGGTCCAGCCCGCTGACGGCGAGCGCCTCGGGCACGTACTCCTCGCTGATCGGCCGCAGCTCGCGGTAGAAGGTCTGCCGTTCCGGATCCGCGGCCGTATACGAGGCGCCGTCCTGCCGGCCGGCGACCGCGGCCCCGAAACTGATCATCGAGTAGGGGCCGGGGACGGGTCCGTCGGCCTCGACGTCGACGGAGATGTAGAGGCTGGGACGTGCGGTGCGGGCTGCCATGCGCGAGAGCATGCCAGCCCGTGTCGCGCCGTTCATCCGGATTTACGGGGAGCTGCGTACGGTGACCGGCCGCGGACCGTCCGTGCACCCGTTCGCGGCCCGCCGGTCGACGGCCGCCGCCGCCGGAGGGAGGATGGAGGGGACGGGGAGCGTCGGATCGAAGGAACGGTCATGTTCGCAGACACCAAGGCATTCAGCGGATTCTCGGTCGACGACCTGGACAAGGCCAAGGAGTTCTACGAAGGCACCCTCGGCCTGCGCGTCTCGGAGGACAAGGACATGGGCATGCTGTCGCTGCACCTGGCGGGCGACACCACGGTCCTCGTCTACCAGAAGGACAACCACGAGGCCGCGAGCTTCACGATCCTCAATTTCCCCGTCGACGACGTCGACCGGGCCGTCGACGAGCTCACCGCGCGCGGTGTCCGGTTCGAGCGCTACGACGGGTTCGACACGGACGACAAGGGGATCGTCCGGCCGAAGGGGAACGAGCCGACCATCGCCTGGTTCAAGGACCCGGCCGGCAACGTCCTGTCCGTGCTGAACGAATCCCCCTGAGCCGCCTCAGGAGGCCGGGGTCAGGAACATCCCGGTCTGGTCCCCGCCCGCGGTGTTCTTGCAGCTGAAGCCGGAGCTCGCGGGCTGGGCGACGACCAGCGCGAGGCAGCGCCCGGCCGCCAGCTGCCCGAAGTAGTTCGGGTGCATGGACTCCTGGATCAGGCCCTGCGACTCGTTGTTGTCGATCCAGCGCGCCCACTCGCTCGTCTTCGCCGAGGCCGGCACGGTGGAGCTCACCTGCTTGCTCGCCCTGGCGCACACCTCGCGGCCCTGCATCATGTCGCGCAGGTCCAGGAACTGCACGCCCTTGGCCGCCGCGACCGACTTGATCCGGTCGGCTATCTGCGGCACGAGCGAGTCCCGCGCCCAGTCCGAGTCGCGGTTCCAGAAGGGGCAGCCGCCCGTGTTGAGCCGGCTCCAGTCGCTCTGGGTGTACCGGTTCTCCGCGCCCCGCGGGATCGGCGACGGGTAGGACTGCAGCACGATCCGGTACGAGGAGTCGGCGTACCCGGCCGCGCTCATCACGGCCCGCACCTCGTCCACGGACTTGCCGACCTTGCCCATGACCGCGTCGATCTTCTGGTCGACCCCGTACTGCTGGTCGTCGTAGCAGTACGAGTTCCAGATGACGAAGTCGAGCGCGCAGTCCTTGATGATGTCGGCGAAGCCCAGGTCGTTCCCGCCGATGGACAGGGCGATGACCTTCACGTTGTGGCTCGCGGCCACCACGGCGAGCTGGTCCGCCTGCGGTGCCTCGCCCTTGAAGGCGACGCCGCCGTTGGAGGCGCGGAACACGTTGTCGGAAATCGCCCCGGAGCAGGCCAGGTTCACGGCGACGTCGGCGATCGCCCCGGCGCTGCGCACCTCGGCGGAGTCGGAGCGGTGGCACCCGCCGGCGGTGGTCCCGTAGACCTTGCCGGGATCGTAGGTGCTGCCGCTGATCCAGCCCCGGTCGGTCCCGTTCCTGCTCCCGGTGTTGGTGAGGGAGTTGCCCTTCCAGCGCCCGGCCTCGCCGGAGATGTAGCTGTCGCCCATGGACACCACGGCGGTGGGCCCGGTCCCGGGACTGGCCGCGGAGGTCCCGGCGCTGCCGGCCACGAGCGCGCCGACGGCGAGCGGCAGAACCAATCCGGCCCCGGCCAGTCGTCGCACCCGACTGCGGTCCCGGTCCTTGCTGACGTTGCGGAATCCGATCACTGCGGAACTCCTGCGTTCGGCCACGCCGAAGTCGGCGACGACTGCGTCGCGTGGCTGGGAAGTGGGGGTACCGCCGGCCGGTGGCATCGGAAAGGTGACACGGGCCCACTTGTTACCGCTAGGTACAGGCAAGTTACGAACAAGTAACAACCGACCGGTCGTTCGGGAGTCCGCTCCTCCAGTTGTGGAACGCAAAGGGCTCCGCCCCCGTGCCGTGAAGGCGACGGGGGCGGAGCCGGCGGGTTCGGCCGCTGTGCGTTTCAGCCGAGTCCGGGGATCAGCCGACCAGCTGGTCGTACGCGGGGAGCGTGAGGAAGTCCGCGTAGTCCGCGTCCAGGGAGACCTGGAGGAGGAGGTCGTGGGCCTGCTGCCACTTGCCGGCCGCGAAGGCCTCCTCGCCGACCTCGGCGCGGATGGCGGTCAGTTCCTCGGCCGCGATCTTGCGGGTCAGGTCGGCCGTGGCCGTCTCGCCGTTCTCGAACACGACGCCGGCGTTGATCCACTGCCAGATCTGCGAACGGGAGATCTCGGCGGTGGCCGCGTCCTCCATCAGGCCGAAGATGCCGACGGCGCCCAGGCCGCGCAGCCACGCCTCGATGTAGCGGATGCCGACCTGGACCGCGTTGCGCAGGCCCTCGTACGTCGGCTTCGCGTCCAGGGAGTCGATCGCGATGAGCTCGCCCGGGGCCACGGAGACGTCCTCGCGCAGCCGGTCCTTCTGGTTCGGCTTCTCGCCGAGCACCGCGTCGAAGGAGGCCATCGCGATCGGCACCAGGTCCGGGTGGGCGACCCAGGAGCCGTCGAAGCCGTCGCCGGCCTCGCGGTCCTTGTCGGCCTTGACCTTCTCGAAGGCGACCTTGTTGACCTCGGCGTCCTTGCGGGACGGGATGAAGGCCGCCATGCCGCCGATGGCGTGCGCGCCGCGCTTGTGGCAGGTGCGGACCAGCAGTTCGGTGTACGCCCGCATGAACGGGGCGGTCATCGTCACCGCGTTGCGGTCCGGCAGGACGAACTTCTCGCCGCCGTCGCGGAAGTTCTTCACGATGGAGAAGAGGTAGTCCCAGCGGCCGGCGTTCAGGCCCGCCGCGTGGTCCTTCAGCTCGAAGAGGATCTCCTCCATCTCGTACGCGGCGGTGATCGTCTCGATGAGGACGGTGGCGCGGACGGTGCCCTGCGGGATGCCGACGTAGTCCTGGGCGAAGACGAAGATCTCGTTCCAGAGGCGCGCCTCGAGGTGCGACTCCGTCTTCGGCAGGTAGAAGTACGGGCCCTTGCCGAGGTCGATCAGGCGCTTCGCGTTGTGGAAGAAGTACAGGCCGAAGTCCACGAGCGAACCGGAGGCCGGGCCGCCCTCGAACCGCAGGTGGCGCTCCTCCAGGTGCCAGCCGCGCGGCCGCATCACGACGGTGGCCAGCTGGTCGGCGGGCTTCAGGGCGTACGCCTTGCCCGTGCGCGGGTCGGTGAAGTCGATGCGGCGCTCGTAGGCGTCGATCAGGTTGAGCTGGCCGAGGACGACGTTCTCCCACGTGGGAGCGGAGGCGTCCTCGAAGTCGGCGAGCCAGACCTTGGCGCCCGAGTTCAGGGCGTTGATGGTCATCTTGCGGTCCGTCGGACCGGTGATCTCCACACGACGGTCGTTCAGCGCGGCCGGGGCCGGCGCCACCTTCCAGTCGCCCTCGCGGACCTGTGCGGTGTCCGGGAGGAAGTCGAGGGTGGAGGTCCGGGCGATCTCGGCACGGCGCTCGGCGCGGCGGGCGAGGAGCTCGGCGCGGCGGGGGGCGAACCGCCGGTGGAGCTCGGCCACGAAGGCGAGAGCCGCTTCGGTGAGGACTTCGTCCTGCCGGGGCAGGGGCTCGGCGTCGACGATGGCCAGCGGGGACGGCGCTGGTGCGGACATATCTGTCACTCCTTCAGCGGCGGTGCCTGGCGGCCGCGGGGGAATGCTCGCGCGAGACGGCACGCAGTGCCGTCGGGTGTGGAGAGTTCCGGGATACGGTCGCGGGCGCCGTCTGTGGGTTCAGGGCGCTTCTGACCAGTGGATAGTAATTTCCTCATGGTGGAAGTTCAATGGTTTGTTGATGTCGAGATTCTCTGAGTCGACAGATTCCGCTCTCCGGCGGCCCTCAGTGCCATCGCCGTCACGCCGTGCTCAGAGCAGACGCACCAGGTCGGGCGGCGTGTCGATGTCGAAGGCCTCCGCGATGTCCGAGCACTCCACCAGCATGAGCTCTCCGGCATGTCGTGCAAGGTGCACGCGCGCGCCCTTGTCACCCGTCGCCGTCGCCGCGATGTCCGCCCAGCGGTCCGCCCCGAACAGCACCGGGTGCCCGCGCTCCCCGTCGTACGCCGCCGCCACCAGGCTGGCGGGGGAGCGGTAGGCCTCCCGGACCCGTGCCACGGCCGCCGGGCCGATGCCCGGCTGGTCCACCAGAGAGACCAGGGCCGCGCGGGCGCCCGTACCGGCCAGCGAGGTGAGGCCGACCCGCAGGGAGGAGCCCATCCCCTCCGCCCAGTCCGGGTTGTCCACGACCACGCAGCCCCCCAGGTCGGCCTGCTCGCGGACCTCGGAGGCCGAGGCGCCGAGCACCACGTGCACCGGGCCGCAGCCCGCCTCGCGCAGGACCCGTACGGCGTTCTCGACCAGCGGGCGGCCGCGGTAGGGGAGCAGGGCCTTGGGTCGCCCGCCGAGCCGGCGGCCCTCGCCGGCCGCCAGGAGCAGGCCCGCGATCACGGGTGAATCGGAGTGGGAGTTGGCTGACATGCCACCGATTCTCGCTCCTGCACGCAATTCCCGGAGCGCCGCGCCAGCGTGCGTCGTACGGAGTCCAGCACGGCCCCGATGCGCAGCGGCCGGGAGATCCGGTTCTCGGCGGCGGCCAGCAGGGCGCGTTCGTCACGGTCGGTCAGCATCTCGTTTTCTCCTTGCCAATCGGGGGCCAATACAGCGAGTCTGGTCCTTGATTGGCCTGGACGTCAGAGCCAATCAGGGGAGGTTGGCATGGCAAACGGGCGAGTGGTCCAGACGGCGGACAGAACGATCGGCAGCCGGCAGCTCGCCGCCCTGCTGCCCGCGGAGGTCCTGGCCCGCCCCGGCTACCGGGCGCTCGCCGACGCCGTCCGCACCCTGATCCTCGACGGCCGGATCGCCCTGCACGTCCGGCTGCCCGCCGAACGTGAACTCGCCGAGGCCGTCGGCGCCAGCCGGGCCACCGTCACCGGCGCCTACGACCTGCTGCGCGAGAGCGGCTACGTCCGCAGCCGGCGCGGCTCCGGCACCTGGACCGAACTCCCCGACGGCCACCGCCCGGTCGGCGCGCACGCCATCGTCGGGGGGATCGGCGGCCGCGCCGACGGCGAACCGGGCATCGACCTCGCCATCGCCGCCATGGGCGCCCCGGAGGGCAGCCTCGCCGAGGCCTTCGCCTGGGCCGCCCCGCGCCTGCCCCAGCTCGCCCGGAGCCCCGGCTACCACCCGTTCGGCCTGCCCGACCTGCGCACGGCCGTCGCCGAGCGGTTCAGCCGGCGGGGCCTGCCCACGCGCCCCGAGCAGATCCTGCTCACGTCAGGCGCCCAACAGGCCTTCAGCGTGGTCGTCAGCCTGCTCTGCCGGGCCGGGGACCGGGTCGTCACCGAGAACCCCACCTACGCCAACGCCCTCGACGCGCTGCGCCACGCACGGCTGCGCACCGGTTCCATCGCCGTCTCCGACGCGGGCTGGGACATGGAGATCGCCGAGTCCACGCTGCGCCAGACCGTGCCGAGGATGGCGTACGTCATCCCCGACTTCCACAACCCGACGGGCGCGCTGATGCCGCCGGAGCAGCGGCTGCGGCTGCTCGCCGCGACCCGTGCGACCGGGACCTGGCTGGTGGTCGACGAGACCATCGCGGACATCGCCCTGGACGTGCCCGCGCCCGCACCGCTGGCCTCCCTCGCACCGCGCGGCGGCGCGGACCACGTGATCACCATCGGCTCGCTCAGCAAGACGCACTGGGGCGGCCTGCGCGTGGGCTGGATCCGGGCCACCGCGAAGATGATCGCCGAGCTGACGGCCGTACGGGTCTCGGCCGACATGACCGGCTCGGTCCTCGACCAGCTGGTCGCGCTCCCGCTGATGGACGACATGGACCGGGCCCTGCCCGCACGGCTCGCGCAGCTGCGGATCCAGCGCGAGGCCCTGGTACAGGCGCTCCAGCGGCACACGCCGGAATGGTCCTGGCGGATCCCGCCGGGCGGGCTCTCGCTCTGGGTGGACCTGGGCGAGGCGGTCAGCTCCGCCCTGGCCGAGCGGGCCGCGGCCGCCGGAGTCCACATCGGCCGCGGCGCGCGCTTCGGCGTGGACCCGGGCACCTTCGAACACCGCCTCCGGATCCCCTACACGCTCTGCGCCGACCGCCTGGACGAGGGCGTCCGCCGCCTCGCGAGCGCCTTCCACGACGGGGTCCCGCTTCCGTCGGCGGTGGACCGCCCGCACTGGGTGGCCTAGTCCGTCCCCGGTCGGGCCCTGCGGAAGTACGCGTTCGCCGCAGGGCGGAACATCAGGGCCACCGCTGTCAGGACGGCCGCCAGGTGGACGGTCCGGCTGACGCCGAAGACCCACTCCAGGGCGTCCGCGCGCGCCAGTGCGTCGACGGGCGACGCGCCGTCGAGGAGGTGGCCGAGCGGTTCGACGACCAGCGAGGCGGTACCGAGGACGCCGAGGCCGAGGGCGAGGGCGACCCGGGCCCAGCCGGCCCCGCGGCGCATCCGTACGGCGACCAGCACGGCGGCGGTGAACACCGCCAGCCGCACCGCCAGGCCCACGCCGAGCCCCTCGGCCGGATCCCGGCCGACCATCAGGGCGGTCTCGAAGGCGCCCGCGGACACGGCCGTGACCCACAGCGCGAACGCGGCCCGGACGGGGGCGGGCGGCGGGCCGGGGTTGCGGTGCCGTACGGAACGGTGCGCGGTGGCGGACGTGGCAGGCATCGGAGGCTCGCTCTCGGGTACGGGGTCTCGACACCCCGATGCTCCCGCCGGACCCGGGTCCCGCACGCGCCGGTTGCCCGGTGTGTCCGACCGGGGGCTGGCCCCCCTGCCGGGCCTACGGCGTGCGGATCAGCCGGCGGGTGGCGGCCGCCGCGACCGCCGAGGTGCGGGACTCGACGCCGAGCTTGGCGTAGATGTGCACCAGGTGGGACTTGACCGTGGCCTGGCTGAGGAAGAGCTTCTTCGAGATCTGCTGGTTGGACAGGCCGTCCGCGACCAGCTGCAGCACCTCCAGCTCCCGCTTCGTCAGCGCCTCCGCCGGGGTCCGCATCCGGTCCATCAGCCGCAGCGCCACCGCCGGGGCCAGTGCCGACTGCCCCGCGGCGGCCGTGCGCACCGCCGCCGCCAGTTCCTCCGGCGGGGCGTCCTTGAGCAGGTAGCCCGAGGCGCCCGCCTCCACCGCCGCCAGGATGTCCGCGTCCGTGTCGTACGTCGTCAGGACCAGCACCCGGGGGGAGCCCGGGCCGGCCGTGATCAGGGCCGTCGCCTCGGAGCCGTGCATGCCGGGGCCGGGCCCGAACTGGAGGTCCATCAGGACCACGTCCACCGGCTCGGACGCGGCCAGCTCCACCGCCCGCTCGGCGGTCGCGGCCTCGGCCACCACCGCGAAGTCCGCCTCCGTGTCCAGGACCGCGCGCAGTCCCGCCCGGACCACCGGATGGTCGTCGGCGAGCAGCAGCCGGATCGTCATCGTCAGGCCTCCAGCGGCAGCGGCAGGGTGACGGCCACGGCGGTGCCCTGGCCCGGGTCGGACTCCACGGTGAACAGCCCGCCCAGCGTCTCGGCGCGCGAGCGCATCGCGGGCAGCCCGAAGCCTCCGTCACCGGAGCCCGACGCCGCCGAGGAGGGGTCGAAGCCGTGCCCGTCGTCGACGATGTCCAGCGTGACCGAGGCGTCCATGAAGGTCAGGGTGATCTCGGCGCGCCCGGCCCGCGCGTGGCGCACCACATTGGCCAGCGCCGACTGCGCGATCCGCAGCAGGGCCACCTCGTACGGGGTGGGCAGCACCCGAGGACTGCCGCTGAGCGAGAACCGCACCCGAGGCCCCGGCACCCCCGCGCACAGCCGCTCCAGCGCGGCGGCGAGCGACCCGTGCTCCAGGTCCGGCGGGGTGAGGGCCCGTACGAAGCGGCGCGCCTCGGCGAGGTTCTCCTGGGCGGCCTCCCGGGCCCGGGCGATGTGTTCCAGCGCCGGAGCCTCCTCCGGCAGCGCCCGCTCGGCGGCCCGCAGCAGCAGCTGGATGGAGGACAGCCCCTGGGCGAGGGTGTCGTGGATCTCGCGGGCGAGCCGCTCCCGCTCGGCCAGGATCCCGGCGCCCCGCTCGGCCGCGGCCAGCTCGGCGCGGGTGGTGATGAGCTCCTCGATCAGCTCGCGGCGGCGCTCGCTCTCGCGGTACAGCGCCTGGTAGCCCAGTACGGTCGCCACCGCCACGGCCCCGCCCAGCAGCGGCCCCAGGAAGGCCCCGGGGGTCGCCGTGCTGCTGTGCGCGAGGAACCCGCCGATGGCCGCGCAGGCGGTCACCGCGACGGCCGCGACGCCCCAGCGCAGCCGCAGCAGGTGCAGCTCGAGGAAGTACAGCGGGAAGGCGATCCAGAGCCCGTCGGGGGAGACCGCCAGCAGCGCCGCCCAGGCCACGCCGAGCCCGGCCAGCCACACCGCCCCGGCGCGCGGCGAGCCGTGCACGGCGGGGGCCCGTACGCCGGCCGCGTAGCAGGCGGCCAGTACCGCGCAGGCGGCGATCACCCAGCCGGCCCGGGGTGCGGAGTCGGCCACGGCCCGGCCGGCGGCGAGCGCGAGCAGCCCGAAGAGCAGCGCGTGCAGGCACAGCCGCAGCACTTTCGACACCGGGGTGAGGGCGCGGGAAACGGAAGGCAGGGGGGCAGCGGGAGCAGTCATGGCCGGACCAGCGTAAGTCGGGCCCGGCCGGCCCCGGTCAACCGAAAGTTTGATGTACCGGTGCGCCCTTCGATACGAGGATCACTACTGTGGCGCGATGCCTTGTGTCCACGCGGAAGACCAAGGTGGGGGACATGTTCGTCGCATGGAGAGATCTACGGTTCGCCAAGGGACGCTTCGCCCTGATGGGCTCGGTCGTCCTGCTGATCACGCTGCTGGTCGGCCTGCTGTCCGGGCTCACCTCCGGCTTGGCACGGGAGAACATCTCGGCCATCACCGGCCTGCCCGCCTCGCACCTGGCCTTCGCCGCGCCCACGGGGGACCAGAACGTGTCCTTCACCAACTCGCAGGTCCCCGAGTCCGCCTGGCTGGCCTGGCGGAAACAGCCCGGGGTGACGTCGGCGGAGCCGCTCGGCATCCGCACCACCAACGCCGTCTCGGGTGAGCGCACCGCGGCCGTCTCGGTCTTCGGCGTGGACCCCGCCGGCCGGCTCGGGCCGCAGCGGACCGGCCTCACCCAGGGCCAGGTGGTCCTCGCCGAGAAGGCCGCGAAGGAGCTCGGCGGCCTCACCGCCGGCGCCAAGCTCAAGATCGGCCCGCTCGAACTGACCGTGGCAGCCGTCTCCGGAACCGCCGCCTACAGCCACACGCCGGTCGTCTGGATGGACCTCAACGACTGGCAGCGCATCGGCAACCCCGGCACCTCCATCGACACCCTCGCCACCGTCGTGGCCCTCTCCGGCAGCGGCCTCGACCTCGCCGCCGCGGACGGGGCCGCCGCCACCAAGGCCCAGACCGTCGACGAGGCCCTGGGCGCCATAGGCTCGTACCAGGCCGAGAACGGTTCGCTCCAGCTGATGCGCGGTTTCCTCTTCGTCATCTCCGCCCTGGTGATAGGCGCCTTCTTCACGGTGTGGACGATCCAGCGCAGCGGCGACATCGCCGTCCTGAAGGCACTCGGTGCCTCCACGCCGTACCTGCTGAAGGACGCCCTCGGCCAGGCCGTGGTGATGCTCGCCATCGGCACCGGGCTGGGCACCGCGCTGGCCGCCAGCTTCGGTGCACTGATCAGCGGGGGGAACGTGCCCTTCGTGCTCGACGCCGCCACGGTCCTCGTCCCCGCCGCGATCATGATCGTGCTCGGGGCGCTGGGTGCGGCCCTGTCCATCCGGCGGATCACCGCCGTCGACCCGCTGACCGCCCTCGGGAGCGCCCGATGACCCTGCTCGTCCACGACGTCACGCTCACCTACCCCGACGGCGAGAGCCGGCTGACCGCCCTCGACGCCGTCGGTCTGGAGGTGCCCGCCGGCACGCTGACCGCGGTGATCGGACCCTCCGGATCCGGCAAGTCCAGCCTGCTCGCGGTCGCGGCCACCCTGGTCACCCCGGACTCCGGCCGGGTCGTCGTCGCCGGCCGGGACACGGCGGGGCTCAGCGCCGCCGAGAAGTCGGCCCTGCGCCGGGAGAAGATCGGCATCGTCTTCCAGCAGCCGAACCTGCTGGCCTCGCTGACCGCCGCCGAACAGCTCCAGGTCATGGCGCACCTGTCCGGCCGGCCCTCCAAGGCCCTGCGTCGCCGCGCGCTGGAGCTGCTGGACGCGGTGGGCCTGGCGGACAAGGCCGGCAAGCGGCCGCACCAGCTCTCCGGCGGCCAGCGCCAGCGGATCAACATCGCCCGCGCCCTGATGAACGAGCCCGCCGTGCTGCTGGTCGACGAGCCGACCAGCGCCCTGGACCACGAGCGCGGCGCCGCCGTGCTGGACCTGCTGGTCACCCTGACCCGCGAGCGCTCCACCGCCACGGTGGTGGTCACCCACGACCACGCCCACCTGGAACGGATGGACCGTACGGCGACGATGGCCGACGGGTGCCTGACGCAGGGCCCGGAGCCGGGCGCCGGCCCCGGCGTCCTGAGCGGCGTACGGGCCTCCTGAGCGGCGTACGGGCGCCTTCCGGGGCGGCGGACGGGCGCCCTTCCGCTCCGGCCGCGGCCGGAGCGGCACACGAGGCTCGTACGAGGGCCCGTACGAGGGGGCCCGTACGAAACGGCCCCGCCCGTCCCCCGTTCGGAGGGACGGCCGGGGCCTTCGTGCAGCTGTGTGCCGCGGCTAGGCGGGGGTCTGGTTGGACAGGGCCACCGACAGCTCGGCGGCGACGCCCTGCAGGATCGGCACGAAGGACTCGGCCACGGCCTCGGTGACCCGGCCCGCGGGACCCGAGATGGAGATCGCGGCGGCGGTCGGCGAGTTCGGCACGGAGACGGCGAGGCAGCGGACCCCTATCTCCTGCTCGTTGTCGTCGACCGCGTAGCCCGTCTTGCGCACCTGCTCCAGCGCGTCGAGGAAGCCCTCGGGCGTGGTGATGGTCTTCTCGGTCGCCGCCGGCATTCCGGTGCGCGCGAGGAGGGCCCGTACCTCGTCGGCGGGGGTGTGGGCCAGGAGCGCCTTGCCCACGCCGGTGGAGTGCGGCAGCACCCGGCGGCCGACCTCGGTGAACATGCGCATGGAGTGCTTGGACGGCACCTGGGCGACGTAGACGATCTCGTCCCCGTCGAGCAGGGCCATGTTCGCCGTCTCCCCGGTCTCCTCGACGAGGCGGGCGAGGTAGGGGCGCGCCCAGGTGCCCAGCAGCCGCGACGCGGACTCGCCGAGGCGGATCAGGCGCGGGCCGAGGGAGTACCGTCGGTTGGGCTGCTGGCGGACGTAACCGCACGCCACCAGGGTGCGCATCAGGCGGTGGATCGTGGGCAGGGGCAGACCGCTGGCGGCGGAGAGCTCGCTCAGGCCGACCTCGCCCCCGGCATCGGCCATACGTTCGAGCAGATCGAAGGCGCGCTCAAGGGACTGGACGCCACCGCTGGCGGCAGGGGTCTTTGAGGAAGCGTCGGTGGTGCTGGCGCTGGACGTCGGCACGGCGCGGTCCTTTCGGTGCTGGCAGGCAAGGGAGCAGCCTACCCGGCGGTCGGCGTCGGTCCCAGTGCTGGGGTCGGGCCCGTCGCCGCCGGTCAGAGGCGGTTTGTCCTGGTGGCGGACGTCCTCTGGAAGTTACCTGCCCAGTTCCGGGTGGTGGTAGCTACATTCTGGATAGTGAAATCTTAATTCCATCGTGTGGAAACATCCAAGTGCGGTCCTGGTGCATCAGTGGTCCGTCCGGGCGCTCTTGACTGCTCAGGGATCGCCGGGAAGACTCCGTCAACAGAACGTTGAATTTCGCTCTGTGGAAGTAGATGGGGAGGTTCCGGTGGCCGACGTGGCTGTGGAACTGGTACTGCGCTCGACGCGCGTCATCACCCCCGAGGGGACGCGCGCCGCTTCGGTGGCCGTCGCCGGCGGGAAGATCACGGCCGTGCTGACGTACGAGGCCGAGGTACCGGCCGGAGCCCGGCTGGAGGACTTCGGCGACGACGTCCTGCTCCCCGGCCTGGTCGACACCCACGTCCACGTGAACGACCCGGGCCGCACCGAGTGGGAAGGGTTCTGGACGGCCACCCGCGCCGCGGCGGCCGGCGGCATCACCACGATCCTCGACATGCCGCTGAACTCCCTGCCGCCGACCACCACGACCGACAACCTGCGCGTCAAGCAGGAGGTCGCCCGCGCCAAGGCGCACGTGGACGTCGGCTTCTGGGGCGGCGCCCTGCCCGACAACGTCAAGGACCTGCGCCCGCTGCACGACGCCGGCGTCTACGGCTTCAAGTGCTTCCTGTCGCCCTCGGGCGTGGACGAGTTCCCCGAGCTCGACCAGGAGCAGCTGGCCACCTCCCTCGCCGAGATCACCGGCTTCGGCGGCCTGCTGATCGTGCACGCCGAGGACCCGCACCACCTCGACGCCGCCCCGGTCGTCCCCGGCCCCAAGTACGCCGACTTCCTCGCCTCCCGTCCGCGCGACGCCGAGAACACCGCGATCGGCAACCTGATCGCCCAGGCGAAGCGGCTGAACGCGCGCGTCCACGTACTGCACCTGTCGTCCTCCGACGCCCTGCCGCTGATCGCCGCCGCCAAGGCCGAGGGCGTCAAGATCACCGTCGAGTCCTGCCCGCACTACCTCACCCTCACGGCCGAGGAAGTGCCGGACGGCGCCAGCGAGTTCAAGTGCTGCCCGCCCATCCGAGAGGCCGCCAACCAGGACCTCCTGTGGGACGCGCTCGCGGACGGCACCATCGACTGCATCGTCTCCGACCACTCGCCCTCCACCGCGGACCTGAAGACCAGCGACTTCTCCACCGCGTGGGGCGGCATCTCCTCCCTCCAGCTCGGCCTGCCCGCCGTCTGGACCGAGGCGCGCCGCCGCGGCCGGACCCTGGAGGACGTCGTGCGCTGGATGTCCGCGGCTCCGGCCGCGCTGGCCGGCCTGGCGCAGAAGGGCGCGATCGAGGCCGGCCGCGACGCCGACTTCGCCGTGCTCGCCCCCGAAGAAACGTTCACCGTGGACCCGGCCGAGCTCCACCACCGCAACCAGGTCACGGCGTACGCGGGCAAGACCCTGCACGGCGTCGTGAAGTCCACCTGGCTGCGCGGTACGCAGATCGCCGACCACGGCACCCCGACCGAGCCCACGGGCCTCCTCCTCGAAAGGCAGAACTGACAGTGGCGATTCCTTCCTTCACCGGCAACGCGAACCCGTACGGAGGCGGCGACCCGTACGCGGACTACCGCACCGCGGACTTCCCGTTCACCCAGTACGCGAACCTCGCCGCCCGTGAGCTGGGCGCCGGCGTCATCGCTGCCAACGACGAGTTCTTCGCCCAGCGCGAGAACCTGCTCATCGCCGAGGCCGCGCACTTCGACCCCGAGCACTTCGGCCACAAGGGCAAGATCATGGACGGCTGGGAGACCCGCCGCCGCCGCGGTGTCTCCGCCACCCAGCCCTGGCCGACCGCCGAGGACCACGACTGGGCGCTCGTCCGCCTGGGCGCCCCCGGCGTGATCCGCGGCATCGTCGTCGACACCGCCCACTTCCGCGGCAACATGCCGCAGGCCGTCTCCATCGAGGGCACCTCGGTCGACGGCGCGCCGACCCCCGAGGAGCTCCTCGGCGACGACGTGAAGTGGACCACCCTGGTCCCGCGCACCGCGGTCGGCGGCCACGCGGCCAACGGCTTCGAGGTGAGCGCCGAGCAGCGCTTCACGCACCTGCGCGTCAACCAGCACCCGGACGGCGGCATCGCCCGCCTGCGCGTCTACGGCGAGGTCCTGCCCGACCCGAAGTGGCTCGCCGCGCTCGGCTCCTTCGACGTGGTGGCCCTGGAGAACGGCGGCTCCGTCCAGGACGCCTCCAACCGCTTCTACTCCCCGCCGACCAACACCATCAACCCGGGCCGCTCGCGCAAGATGGACGACGGCTGGGAGACCGCGCGCCGCCGCGACAACGGCAACGACTGGATCCGCTACCAGCTGGTCACCGAGTCCGAGATCCGCGCCGTCGAGATCGACACCGCGTACCTCAAGGGCAACTCGGCCGGCTGGGCCTCCCTCTCCGTCAAGACGGGCGAGGAGGGCGAGTGGACGGAGTTCCTGCCGCGCACCCGCCTGCAGCCCGACACCAACCACCGCTTCGTGCTGGACGCTCCGGCGGTCGGCACGCACGTCCGCATCGACATCTTCCCGGACGGCGGCTTCTCCCGCCTGCGCCTGTACGGCTCCCTGACGGAGACCGGCGAGGCCGCGCTGACCGCCCGCCACCAGGAGCTGGGCGGCTGACGCCACCCCGTTCGACCGCCCCGGGAGCCGACACTCCCGGGGTCACGCCCGGCCCGATGGGGCGCACCGCGACGCGGTGCGCCCCATCGGCATACGCCGTGGCGTGCAAACTCCCTTACGGGTGGGGCACAGTGGGGCCCGGCGGCTCCGCCCGGGGCCGGCCGGTACGGACAGGAGCGTGCCCGCATGACGGATCAGACCATCGAGACCATCCCCGCGCCGCCGCGCACGCACGAGGAGCGCCTCGAGGACACCCTGGCCCGCTTCGAGAACGACGTGGACGTGTGGGTCGCCACCGCCGACGCGGAGGGCGTCCCCTGCATGGTCCCGCTCTCCTTCCTCAGGGACGGCGAGACCTTCCTCGTCTCGACCCAGCGCACCAACCCCACCGCCCGCAACCTGATCGCGAACGGCCGCGTCCGCCTGGCCTTCGGCGTCACCCGGGACGTGGTCCTGGTGGAGGGCACCGCGGAGACGCTGGAGGCGACCGACCTCGCGCCGGCCGTACGGGAGGCGTTCGCGGCCCACACGGGTTTCGACCCGAGCGCTTTCGCGACGCCCTACCCGTACTTCCGGATCACGCCGGTGTGGATCCAGGCGTGGCGCGAGGTCAACGAGATGGCGGGCCGTCAGCTGATGACGGACGGCCGCTGGCTCCCCTGACGCCGCAACGGACTCAGAGCTTCTGGCTCTTCGCCAGTTCCTTCGACGCCTTCATGCGCGTGGGGTCCTCGACGTTCTGAGTCCCGGCGCCCTTGCTCGGAGTGAGCTGCCATGCCCTGAGCGTCGCTGCGACCTGCTTGAGTTGCTGCGACTCCGGCGGCACGTCGATGAAGAACATGGATTCCATGGACGGCCTCGTGTCACCGCCCCACTTCACCACGCCTCCGAGTTCCGCGAGGATGTCCCGGATCGCCGTGACCTGGTACGGGAAGAAGTTCCCCGTGACTCCCAGCGGGTAGGTTTCCGGATACAGCGCCAGTGCGGTTCCTGACAGGTGGTTGGACTCGAAGTCCGCCCTGACCTTGCGAGCGGCGCGGTATCCGACGATCTCGCCGCGGCCGCTCTCCAGCCGGGCGACGTCGTAGTGGAAACGCTGTGCCAGATAGGCCAGGACCGTTGCGGTGTCGCCTTGGCGCAGGACGACGGTCAGGCCGGTTCCCTGGATGTCGCAGGTGCCGGTGAACGCAGAGCGGGCGTTCGGGATGCTCCAGCCGTTCGCCGAGGTCGATCTGCGCCACGTGCTGTCCGCGGCGACGGCGGGGGCGGGAGCCAGCAGTGTGCCTCCGGCGGATACCAGTGCGGCACCGGCAGCGACGCCGGTGAACTGCTTGAGTACGGTGCGACGCGAGAATTCGATGTTCATGGGGTCCCTTCGGGAAGGTGTCGTGCCCGCCGGTACAGGAACACGGCGGCACAGGTCAGGACGACGGCAAGACCAGCCGGCACGTAGACGAACACGTTGATCGACGTGGAAACGTGCTCCACCGTCGAGCCGTCGGAATAGAGGCAGGCGTTGCGAAGGGGCCAGTGATCCTGCTCCAGGCTCGCCAACGGGGCGCCGGACGCGCTCCTGTCCTCGCACAGCTCCGGGAACGGCCCCCCGAGGGTGACGGAGAACCAGCCGTAGCTGTACACGGCCGTAGCCGAGAAGCCGAGGAGCAGGGCGAGAACCGCACAGACCCTGGGCAGTGAACGGGGCGGGTTCCTCAGCATGAGGACGATCACCACGATGCACGCCGGCACCGCCACCACACTGACGAGCAGGAGCAGCCCCATCAAAGGCGCCGTCATTGCGTCCCCTCCTCCTGATCCGACGTCGCGGACACGCCGAACCGCACGGTTCTTCCCGTCTCCCGCGCCGAGCGATTTCCCATGGCCGGGCAAGATACCCGGCATGCCGCGTTCGACGGGTACGGGCGTCCGGGTCTGCTGTCACAGCCCGTCTGCCGGGACACCGGCTTCAGCCGGGTCACTGCTGCTTGATGAGACGGTCCAGAACTTCGGCGAATCCCCGGTAGAACTCGTCCATCACGGAGTCGGACTCGAGCCAGGGCTTCTTGTGGATCGGGCAGTTCCGCTGGATCAGCAGGGCACGCGTACCGGACAGCAGAGTGTCGCTGATGTCGTCCTCGAGGAACGCCTTCGCCGTCTTCTTGACGCCGTCGGTGGTGTTGCCGAACCTGGCCGCCTTGAAGTCGCTGAAACGCGTCTTGTGACCCCCCCCGAGCAGGATCTTCCTGAGTTCGGTGACGATGTTCGTGCCGCCGGCCTTCAGCTTCATCGCGATCGTGAACCCGTCGATGTCCTCGATCAGGTCACTCAGCGAGAACGTGGACGCGACGTCGGGCCTGGCCAGTGTCCTGCGGCAGAAGTCCAGCGGGGACGCGTTGTCCGAACGGCTCCATTCCCCGTAGAACGTGAGCAGGTCCCCGCCCCAACTGGCGAGTTCGGCGCGATTCGCCTTGCCGACTCCGGCGTTCCCCTTGAGGAAATAGCCTGCGGCACTCGCGATCAGGTGGTCCGGGCTGATGGTGACGCCCATCGACGGGTCGAGGTACGCCTGATCCCTCGCGCGGCCCAGTCCCCGGTTGGTGCAGAACTGTATGAACGCGCCGTCCACATCACCGAACAGCGATCCCCAGCGGGAGTCCGTGTACTTGTCCCAGCGCATGAACTGCAGGCACAGTTCGTTCGCGTCGCCCTTCCCGTACGCGACGGCGGCATCGTGGACCTTCTGGACGTACGCGATGAACTGGTCGACCGTTGAACTTCCCGACTGGTTGACCGAGTTCTGCCCGAAGTCCGAGCCGGGGCGGTGCGCCACCCGGTCCAGCGCGAAGGTGTCCGAACCCGCGGAGAAGTTGAACTCCTTGATCTGGTTGAACGCCCAGTTCTGCGGGAGGGGGAATCCGAGGTTGCCGGAGAATCCGTAGGACATGCCCGAGACGTAGGCGTAGGGCACAAACGCGCCTCCGGCCACGCTGGAGCACACGTTCCGCGAACCGTAAACGCCGGTGATGTACTTGCTGCCATTGCTCTTCAGGGCGTCGTTCACGCCGATGAAGTAGTCGACGATCCGGTCCATCTCCGCTTGCGTGGCGTCGTAGTCGACCGCGAAGTAGATCACCGTGCTCCGGTTGAATCCATAGCCCTCGGCCCGCTCGTGCGCCTTGCGCCCGTGCGAGTAGCCGTTGGCGTACGTGAAGTCCGCGAGCTTCCGCGCGTCGTACTGCCACAGCGGGATGACGCTCAGACCGGCGGAGAAGATCGCGTCCAGCTCTCCGGGCTGTATCTCCTTGTTCAGGGTGCTCCCGGCCGGCTCGTCGAGGTAGCGGCCCACGGCGCGGTAGCCGGCAGCGTAGAGCGCCTTCGCCCGGGAGGGAGTGATGGTGAAGCGGGTGTCACAACAGTCGACCCCCCGGTCGGGGTTGCCGTAGGCGACCAGCAACTGCGCCCAGGTGTCGAAGTCGGCCTTGCCCGTCTCGCTGATCGCGGAGAAGTTCTGGAACTTCTTCACCCAGCTCGCGAGCTTCGGGCCGAACTCGTAGCTGAAGCTGGCGATGTCGCCACTCGTGTTCGAGGGACCGTTCGCGACACAGGCGGCGGAGAACAGCTGTACCCATGTCCCGGAGTCGCCTTGGCCGAGGGCGTGGGCCCGCAGGCCCGCTTCCGTGCCGGGGCCGAAGATGCCGTTGGCCGAGCCCTCGGGAATGCCCGACTCGTACTGGATCCCCTTCATCAGGGCCTGCTGGACGTCACGGGAGAAGAACCCGTCGCACGGGCCGATGAAGAAGGTCGACTTCTCCCAGTAGCGGGCGTTGAGCCACCGCTGCATGAGGCGGATCTGCTCCAGTCCGCCGGACAGGAAGATGTAGGCATCCATGGTGAGCAGGGCCTTGAAGACCTTGGCCGGCAAGGCGTTGCCGACCTTTTCTGCCGGAATGCCCATGTCTTCCATCATGGTCTTGAAGCCGAACAGGGTGGGGTTCGACATCTCCCCGTCGATGGCGCCGGCGCTGTAGCCCTTGCAGTAGAGGCCACACTGGATGATCTTGACTATGTTCTTGTTCGGCTCACCGACTTTGATGGGCCCCCTGGCTGCCAGCGTCGACAGGGTGGTGGGACCGAACGCGTTCGAGAGCGTCGTGATCCCGATTTCGTGCTGCAACGCCCGGGTCAGGGAGTACATGGTGTTCCATCCGGTCTTCCCGTCCTCCGTCACGGGGTTGTAGCCGGCGACACTCTTGTACGTCGCGTTGACCCATTTCTGGGCCTGGAGAACCATTTGGTCAGCCATGGCGGAAGTCCGCTCCTTCGACTTTTCGATACGTGTGGGGAAGTGGCGAGCGCGAACCGTCGCGATGAACGACCGGTCCCGGTGTCCCGACTCCGGCTGAGAGTTCCGGCGGTCCGTCACCTGCGGCCGGCCGAGGAGCATCCCTTGTTCCGTCGAGCCCCCGCCACGACGTTCTTCCGGAAAGTGGTCCCGCTGGGAAGTGGCAGGGCGCTTTCACGTTTTGCTGGTTCAGCCTCTGTGGGCCAAGTGGTTTCGGGACGTATGCCGGTCGCCGTGATGGAGACCCGATGGACCCGGTGGCGACACGAGGTAGTGCCCGGATGTGTCGGGCTACCGCGGTCGGCGTCTGACGAAGCGTAATGACACGAGCGGACAGGTGTTCGACTATCGGTCCTGACGGAGGTGGCGTCGACTCGGTCGGACGCTGTCCCCAAGTGTGCTCTTCCCAAAGGATTTTGACGGATCATCAACTACGACTGCCCGCTGCGTCCCTTCGGCGGCGTGGCCGAATGTGCGCCAAGAGTTGACCGAATCCATTCCCCACGCAGGTTCAAACGGTTGCGCCCGGCTGTAGCGGCGAGGGTGCCTCCGCGCCTGCAGGGGGCCGACCGAGAGGCCGGCGCGCGGGCCGTTCGCGACGGCCGGGCAGGTGTCGGCGACGATGGCGACCTGCCGGTCGGCCGGGAAGCGGTGTTGCGGGGGGAGGCGCCGACCCGTCGGTCGCGGACCGGGGCCGGCGCCTCCCGGGAACGGGCGAGCCGAGGCCCGGCCCAGTCGGCCCTCGACGTCTCGCCGCCCACCAGGCACGAGCTCGTCAGGCGGCGAACCCGCCGTCCACGGCGAACTCCGCCCCGGTGACGTACTCCGCCCCGGGCCCGGCCAGGAAGGCCACCATGCCGGCCACCTCGGCCGCCGCCGCGAAGCGTCCCAGGGCGGTCATCGCCGCCTGCGGCCCCGCGTGCGGCCCGTCCGCCGGGTTCATCTCGGTGTCCACCGGCCCCGGGTGAACGATGTTCGCGGTGATTCCGCGCCCGCCCAGCTCCCGGGCGAGGGCCTTCGTCAGGCTGGTCAGGGCCGACTTGCTCATCGCGTAGAGCGTCGCGCCGGGGCCGGGGACCCGCTGGGTGATGCAGCTGCCGATGGTGATGATCCGCCCGCCGCGCCCCAGTTCGGCGGCCGCGGCCTGGGTGGTGGTGAACACCCCGCGGACGTTGACCGCGAGGACCCGCTCCACGTCGGCCGCGGTCAGCCCCTCCAGCGGTCCGAGCACGCCCACCCCCGCGTTGTTGACCAGCACGTCGAGCCGCCCGAACTCCCGCACGACCCGCTCCACCGCGTCGTGTCCGGACCCCGGATCCCCGGCGTCGGCCCGCACCGCCAGCGCCCGCCGCCCGAGTGCCTCGACCTTCCCGGCCACCCCGGCCGCGGCCTCCTCGCTGCTCATGTAGGTGAACGCGACGTCCGCGCCCTCCTCGGCCAGCCGCAGGACCGTCGCGGCCCCGATCCCCCTGCTGCCACCCGTCACCAGTGCCACTTTGCCGTCCATGACGTCCTCCTTCGATCGCCCGCCAGTTAGTTGCAAGTTCAATCAAATCCCCGGGAGGTCGAGGGCGCTGGCAGGAATCCGACCTCGCGTTTCGTACGGGGGCGTGCGTGGCGTCGCGATGAGATTTCAGGGGTCCGGGAGTCTGCACTCGTGTAGGGACGACCGAGCTAGGAGCGCAGAGCCATGGGAAAGCTGACCCTGACCACCTTCGTGACCCTCGACGGCGTGATGCAGGCACCCGGGGGGCCGGAGGAGGACCGCAGCGGCGGGTTCGAGTACGGCGGCTGGCTGGCGCCGTTCACCGACGAGGGGATGCTGGAGTTCGTCAAGGAGGTCTTCGGGCGGACCGGGGCGTTCCTGCTCGGGCGGCGGACGTACGAGATCTTCGCCGGGTACTGGCCGCACCACGACGATCCGGCCGACCCCATCGCGGGCAACCTGAACCGCCTGCCGAAGTACGTGGCCTCCACCACGCTCGAGGAGCCGGCCTGGGGCCCGGCCACCGTGCTGGACGGGGAGCACCTGCAGAGCGAGATCGTCCGGGTCAAGGACGCGCTGGAGGGGGAGCTGCAGGTGCACGGCAGCGGGCAGCTCGCGCAGTGGCTCCTGGCGCGGGACCTCGTGGAGGAGCTGAACCTGCTGGTCTTCCCCGTGTTCCTGGGCGCGGGGCGCAAGCTGTTCCCGACCGGCGGGCTGCCGACCGCATTCGAGGTGACGCAATCCCGTACGACATCGGCCGGAACCGCCATCCACACCTACCGGCCGACGGGCCGGGCCACCTTCGGCACGGTCGGATGAGCCGGGCTGCCCAGGCCCTCTAGCGCGGGTCCAGGGCGAGCTGGACCACGCGGCCCTCGCGCAGGACCAGCAGGTCCGGGGCCTCGTGCTCGTAGTGGCGGATGCGGCCGACCGGGCCCGGCGGGCGGATGTGGGGGGCCACGAGCAGCAGGAAGTCCTCCAGGTCCGGGAGCTGTTCCGCGTGGATCTCCTGGCGGGCCGTCAGCGCCCAGCCGCCGTGTCCGGTCGGGGCGAGTTCGCCGACGAGCACGCCCCGGACGCGCCGCGCGGGGCCGCGGGCGCAGAGGAGGCCGGTGTCCGGTGCCAGTTGGTGCCGGACTTCCGCGACCACGGCCTCCGGCGTGCTGTCGAGAAGGTCGAAGGCCAGGTCCAGGGCGTAGAGATCAGCCATGCACCCGATGCTAAGGTCCCGTGCGGGCGGGCCGGAAACGGGTCGCCCGGCATGATCGGCTCCGGTAGCGTGCCCCCTGCATCCGTGCGAGCCGCCGAAGTCTCCACCTCTTCCATGACGTTGGAGACCTCCGATGACCGTGATCTCGCCGGCCCTCGAAGCCGCCCCCCGCCGGGCCTGGCTCGCCGACCTGCCGGTCCTGGCCGTCGCCGTCGTCTGGGGCGGCAGCTACCTCGCCGCCAAGGGCATCACCACCTCGCACACCGTCATCGCCGTGCTCGTGCTGCGGTTCGCCCTGGTCCTGCCCGTCCTGGTCGTCGCCGGGTGGTCGCGGCTGCGCGCGCTCAGCGGCGCCCAGCTGCGCTCCGCCGGGCTACTGGGACTCGTACTCGGCGGCATCTTCCTCCTGGAGACCTACGGGGTCGTCCACACCTCCGCCACCAACGCCGGGCTGATCATCAGCCTGACCATGATCTTCACCCCGCTGGCCGAGGCCACGATGAGGCGGCAGGCGCCCTCCACCGGATTCCTCGGGGCCGCGGCCCTCTCCGTGGCCGGTGTCGTGCTGCTCACCCAGGGGGCCGGATTCACCGCGCCCAGTCTCGGTGACCTGCTGATCCTCGGCGCCGCCCTCGCCCGGACCCTGCACGTCCTGCTCATGGCCCGGGTCGAGGCCGTCCAGGACGCCGACGCGCTGTCCCTGACCACCGTGCAGCTCGGCGGGGCCGTACTCGTCTTCGCGCTGCTCGCCGCCGTGCCCGGGACCGGGGCGAGCCCCTGGGCCGCCGCCGCCGATTTCGGGGCCGCGGAGTGGGCGGGGCTGGCCTTCCTCTCCGTCTTCTGCACCCTCTTCGCCTTCTTCGTGCAGATGTGGGCCGTGCGCCGCACCTCGCCCTCCCGGGTCAGCCTGCTGCTCGGCACCGAGCCCCTGTGGGCGGCCGTCGCCGGCATCGCCGTCGGCGGCGAGCACCTCGGCCCCCTCGGCTACGCGGGCGCCGCCCTGGTGCTCGCCGGCACCGCGTGGGGCCGTCGCGCCGTCGCCCCGGCTGTCCAGAGGGCGCGTCGTCCCGCCGCACAGAGGGCGCCCGAGCACCTGTCCGGAAAACGACGCAGCCACGGGTGATCGCCCGCCATAGGGTGGCCCAATGCCCGTGCGCTTACAGAACCGGCAGGTCCGGGAGTTCCTCGAGGCGGACCCGGCGCCGCTCCCGGCGCGAGAGTTCGCAGGCCTCCGCGATCCTGAACGCCGCCAGTGCCTCCCGGCCGTCGCACGGGTTGGGCCGCTCGCCCCGCACCAGGTGGACGAAAGCTGCCAGCTCGGCCTCGTACGCCGGGGCGAAACGTTCCAGGAAGCCGGTCCACGGCTTGCTCGCCGGGGGTGGGCCGTGCGGTTCGGTGGAGGCGATCGGAGTCCGGTCGTCCAGCCCCGCCGAGACCTGGTCCAGCTCCCCGGCCAGCTCCATCCGCACGTCGTACCCGGCGCCGTTGCACCGCGTGCCGGTGGCCGTGACCAGGGTTCCGTCGTCCAGCGTCAGCACGGCCGCCGCCGTGTCGATGTCGCCCGCCTCCCGGAACAGGGCAGGTCCCGCGTCCGAACCGGCCGCGTACACCTCGACCACCTCGTGCCCGGTGACCCAGCGGACCATGTCGAAGTCGTGCACCAGGCAGTCCCGGTAGAGCCCGCCGGAGGTCGCCAGGTACGCGGCCGCCGGCGGCGCCGGATCGGCCGTCATCGTCCGGACGGTGTGCAGCCGCCCGAGGGCGCCCGAGCGGACCAGCTCGCGGGCCGTGCCGTAGCCCGCGTCGAAGCGGCGCATGAAGCCCACCTGGAGCAGCCCGCCCGCGGCCGCGACCTCGCGCAGCGCCGCCAGGGTCCGGTTCAGGTCCGGGGCCAGCGGTTTCTCGCAGAACACCGGCAGCCCGCCGCGCACCGCCCGTACGACGAGGTCCGCGTGCGCCTCGGTCGCGGACGCGACCACCACGGCGTCCACGCCCCAGGTGAAGACCTGCTCCACGGAGGGCGCGGCGGTGGCCCCGAGCCGGTCGGCGAGGCGCGCCGCCCGCGCGGGATCGGCGTCCGCGAGCAGGAGCGAGCCGGCTTCCGGGTGGCGGGCCAGTGCCGCGGCGTGGAAGGACCCGATCCGGCCCGTTCCGATGAGCCCGATGCGCATGCACTCAACCTGACCCTGTCGGCGGAACCTGTCAATCCGCCCGCGCATGTCAACCTGCCCGCGCGGGCCCCGATGACCCTCCATGGTCGACTGTGGCGGATACTGAGCGGCTGGACCGGAATGGAGCCGGAATGACCGGATTGGTGACCGGCTCGACGACGGACCGAATTGATGACGAGGGAAGGGCGCGGCGACGTGGCTAGGGTTCGGACAGGGGTGCGCGTCGTGGGCGCGGTGCTCGCGGCGGTACTGGGGGCCTCGCTCGCGGGCTGCAGCAGTACGGGTGGCAAGCGCGCCGAGGAGCGGGCGAAGGCCGCCGAGGCGGGCCGGCCCGCCGTCTCCACCCCGCGCTGGACCTTCGCGATGGTCACGCACGCGGGCGACGGCGACACCTTCTGGGACATCGTCCAGAAGGGTGCCAAGGAGGCCGCGGCCAAGGACAACATCAACTTCGTCTATTCCCACGACGACCAGGCCCAGCAGCAGGCGCAGTTCGTGCAGAACGCCATCGACCAGAAGGTCGACGGGATCGTCGTCAGCCTCGCCAAGCCGGAGGCCCTCAAGGACGTCATCGCCAAGGCCGTGAAGGCCGGCATCCCCGTGATCACGGTCAATTCCGGCTCCGCCCAGTCCGCCGAGTACGGCGCGCTGACCCACATCGGCCAGGACGAGGAGATCGCCGGCGAGGCGGTCGGCACCGAGCTGGGCAAGCGTGGCCGCAAGAACGCCGTCTGCGTCCTGCACGAGCAGGGCAACGTGGGCCACGAGCAGCGCTGCGCCGGAGCCAAGAAGACCTTCAGCGGCACGATGGAGAACCTGTACGTCGAGGGCACCAACATGCCCTCCGTCCAGGCGGCCATCCAGGCGAAGCTCCAGGCCGACCCGTCCGTCGACGCGATCGTCACCCTCGGCGCCCCCTTCGCCCCGACCGCGATCAAGGCGAAGGACGCGGCGGCCAGCAAGGCCGAGGTCGACACCTTCGACCTCAACGCGTCCGTGGCCCGCGACCTCAAGTCCGGGGCCCTCGGCTTCGCCGTCGACCAGCAGCCCTACCTCCAGGGCTACGAGGCAATCGACCTGCTCTGGCTGTACCGCTACAACGCGAACGTGCTCGGCGGCGGCCGCCCGGTGCTCACCGGACCGCAGATCGTCACCGCCGCCGAGGCGTCCAAGCTGGAGGAGTTCATCAAGCGGGGCAGCCGATGAGCACGCACACCGCCGTCGACGAACGGCTCGCGCCGACCTCCGTCGTGCGCAAACTGCTCTCCCGCCCGGAGCTGGGCTCGGTGGTCGGTGCCGCCGCCGTCTTCGTCTTCTTCTCCATCGCCGCGCCCAGCTTCCTGCAGGCCTCCAGCCTCAGCACGATCCTGTACTCGGCCTCCACCATCGGGATCATGGCCGCCCCGGTGGCCCTGCTGATGATCGGCGGCGAGTTCGACCTCTCCGCTGGTGTCATGGTCACGACTTCCGCGCTGGTGAGCTCGATGTTCAGCTACCAGATGACGGCCGACGTCTGGGTCGGCGTCGCGGTGTCCCTGCTGGTCACCCTGGCCATCGGCTTCTTCAACGGCTTCATGCTGACCCGCACCAGGCTGCCCAGCTTCATCATCACGCTCGGCACCTTCCTGATGCTGACCGGCCTGAACCTCGGCTTCACCAAGCTGATCAGCGGTTCGGTCTCCACCAAGACCATCGCCGACATGGAAGGCTTCTCCTCCGCGCGGGCCCTGTTCGCCTCGCAGTGGAACATCGGCTCGGTCACCCTCAAGGTCACCATCCTGTGGTGGCTCGCCATCGTCGCCGTGGCCACCTGGATCCTGCTGCGCACCCGCGCCGGGAACTGGATCTTCGCCGTGGGCGGCGGGGCCGACGCGGCCCGGGCGACCGGCGTGCCCGTCGTGAAGACCCGCATCGGCCTCTACATGGGCGTCGCCCTGTGCGCCTGGATCTCCGGGCAGCACATCCTCTTCTCGTTCGACGTGGTCCAGTCGGGCGAAGGCGTCGGCAACGAGTTCCTCTACATCATCGCGGCCGTCATCGGCGGCTGTCTGATGACCGGCGGCTACGGCTCCGCCATCGGCTCGGCGGTCGGCGCCTTCATCTTCGGCATGACCAGCAACGGCATCGTCTACGCCCAGTGGAACCCGGACTGGTTCAAGTTCTTCCTCGGCGCGATGCTCCTGCTGGCCACGCTGCTCAACGCATGGGTCCGCAAGCGGGCGGAGGCACGGTCATGACCACGGCACTCGTGAAGCTGACCGACGTCAGCAAGTACTACGGCAACATCCGCGCCCTCCAGGGGGTCTCCCTGGAGGTCTCGGCGGGCGAGATCACCTGCGTCCTCGGCGACAACGGCGCCGGCAAGTCCACCCTCATCAAGATCATTGCAGGGCTGCATCAGCACGACGCGGGCACCTTCGAGATCGAAGGAGAGGAGACCGTGCTGGCCAACCCGCGCGCGGCCCTGGACCGCGGCATCGCCACCGTCTACCAGGACCTCGCCGTCGTACCGCTCATGCCCGTGTGGCGCAACTTCTTCCTCGGCTCCGAGCCCACCAGGGGCCGCGGCCCCCTCCGCCGCCTCGACGTGGACCTCATGCGCGAGACCACCCGCGCCGAGCTGCTGCGCATGGGCATCGACCTGCGCGACGTGGACCAGCCCATCGGCACCCTGTCCGGCGGTGAGCGCCAGTGCGTGGCCATCGCCCGCGCCGTGTACTTCGGCGCCAAGGTCCTCGTGCTCGACGAGCCCACCGCGGCGCTCGGCGTGAAGCAGTCCGGCGTGGTCCTCAAGTACGTCGCCGCCGCCCGCGACGCGGGCCTCGGCGTGGTCCTGATCACCCACAACCCGCACCACGCGTACCTGGTGGGGGACCGTTTCGTGCTCCTCAAGCGCGGCACCATGGCGGGCAGCCACACCCGCGACTCGATCACGCTCGACGAGCTCACCCGGCAGATGGCGGGCGGCTCCGAGCTGGACGAGCTGAGCCACGAACTGGAGCGAGTGGCAGAATCAGGGGCGGACGCCCCACCCGGCGCAGCCGACCCGGCTTCCCGCACCACCCCACCGAAGAGGGACGACACGACTCGATGAGCACGTACCGGGACTTCACGCTCTCCCACCGGGGGTCGGCGCGAGGCACCGTCCTGCGGACCATCGGCACCCGTGAGCGCCGGTCGCACCTGACCGCCCCGCGCGTCCCGACCGTCGGCATCGACATCGGCGGCACCAAGGTGATGGCAGGGGTCGTCGACGCCGACGGCATCATCCTGGAGAAGATCCGGACCGAGACCCCGGACAAGTCCAAGAGCCCCAAGGTCGTCGAGGACACCATCGTCGAGCTGGTGCTGGACCTCTCCGACCGGCACGACGTGCACGCGGTCGGCATCGGGGCCGCCGGCTGGGTGGACGCCGACCGCTCCCGGGTCCTGTTCGCACCCCACCTGGCCTGGCGCGACGAGCCGCTGCGCGACGCGCTCCAGTCCCGGCTCGCCGTTCCCGTCATGGTCGACAACGACGCCAACACCGCCGCCTGGGCCGAGTGGCGCTTCGGCGCCGGACGCGGCGAGGACCACCTCGTCATGATCACGCTCGGCACCGGCATCGGCGGGGCCATCCTCGAAGGCGGCCAGGTCAAGCGCGGCCGGTACGGGGTCGCCGGCGAATTCGGCCACATGCAGGTCGTCCCCGGCGGCCACCGCTGCCCCTGCGGCAACCGCGGCTGCTGGGAGCAGTACAGCTCCGGAAACGCCCTGGTCCGCGAGGCCCGCGAGCTGGCCGCCGCCGACTCCCCGGTGGCGTACAACATCATCGCCAAGGTCGGCGGCAACGTCCACGAGATCACGGGGCCGCTCATCACCGAGCTGGCCCGGGAGGGCGACGCCATGTGCGTCGAGCTCCTCCAGGACATCGGCCAGTGGCTCGGCGTCGGCATCGCGAACCTCGCCGCCGCCCTCGACCCCTCCTGCTTCGTCATCGGCGGCGGCGTCAGCGCCGCCGACGACCTGCTGATCGGCCCCGCCCGGGACGCCTTCCGCCGCCACCTCACCGGCCGCGGCTACCGGCCGGAGGCCCGCATCGCCAAGGCCCAGCTCGGCCCCGAGGCCGGCATGGTCGGCGCCGCCGACCTCGCCCGGCTCGTCGCCCGGCGCTTCCGCCGCGCCACCCGCCGGCGGGTCGAGCGCTACGAACGGTACGAGCGCTACGCGCAGCAGCTGGGCCGGCGCGACCCCGCCGGACCCGAGGACCAGGAAAAACAGTGACGCCGCCCTCCCTGCCCCATCAGGCCTCCGCCCCCGACGCGGACGCCACGCCGCCAACCGCCGAGGACCGCAGGCACGTCGTCAAGCGCCGCTGGATCACCGCGATCATCATCCTGCTGCTGATCGGGGTACCCGCGGGCTACCTCGCCATCTCCACCCAGCAGAGCCGCGAGAGCGGCCGCGACAAGGCCGCCAAGGTCGGAGCGTCCGAGGTGCGCCCCGGCTGGCCCTCCAAGGTGCAGCGGAGCATCTACGAGGTCCCGATCCCGCCGAAGGCCTGGCGGGTCGGGTTCCTGGAGACCAACAACTGGCGCACCAGCCGGCTGTTCACCCAGTTCGCGGTGACCCCGGAGGACCTGGACGCCTTCCTCGCCGCGGTCGGCACCAGCCGGGCCGGGCTGAAGCAGGGCGAGGTCTCGATCTCCGCGCACGACTCGGAGGTCGCCGGCTGGAGCTGGAGCCCGGAGGCCACCTGGTACGGCACCACCGTGGAACAGCCTGACCCGCGCCCCAGCCGCGACATCACGGTGGACCTCACCGACCCCGCGAAGCCGAAGGTCTACGTGGTCTCCACGACCACCCCCTGACCGGGGCCCCTCCACCGCTAGCCTGGGATCATGAAGCTCACCAAGCGGCTGCACTCCTGCGTCCAGTTGGAGAAGGACGGGCGCACGCTCGTCATCGACCCGGGCGCCTTCAGCGAACCGGACGCGGGCCTGGGGGCGGACGCCCTGCTGGTCACGCACGAACACCCCGACCACTTCGAGGAGGGCCGGCTGCGGGCCGCCCTCGACGCGAACCCGGCGGCCGGGCTGTGGACCCTGCGCAGCGTCGCCGAGAAGCTCGCCCCCGCCTATCCGGGCCGGGTGCACACCGTCGGCCACGGCGACGCCTTCACGGCCGCCGGGTTCGAGGTCCAGGTGCACGGGGAGCTGCACGCGGAGATCCACCCGGACATCCCGCGGGTCACGAACGTCGGCTACCTCGTGGAGGGTTCCCTCTTCCACCCCGGGGACGCCCTGACCGTGCCCGGGGTGCCGGTGGAGACCCTGATGGTCCCGGTGCACGCCCCCTGGAACAAGGTCGCGGAAGTGATCGACTACCTCCGCGAGGTCAAGCCGCGCCGGGCCCTCGACATCCACGACGCCTACCTCTCCGACATCGCCCGGCCGATCTACGACTCCGCCCTGGACGCACTCGGGGGCACCGACCACGGCCGACTCACCGCGGGGGACAGCACCGACCTGTGAGTGTCGGTGCCTGGAGGTAGGTTGGAACGCATGCGTATCGCCACCTTCAACGTCAACTCCATCACCGCCAGGCTGCCGCGCCTGCTGGCCTGGCTGGAGAGCTCCGGCACCGATGTCCTGTGCATCCAGGAGACCAAGTGCTCGGCGGAGCAGTTCCCGCACGCCGAGCTGCGCGAGCTGGGCTACGAATCGGCCGTCAACGCCACCGGCCGGTGGAACGGCGTGGCCCTGCTCTCCAAGGTGGGCCTGGACGACGTGGTCCTCGGGCTGCCCGGCGGGCCCGACTACGAAGGCGTCCAGGAGCCCCGCGCGATCTCCGCGACCTGCGGTGGGGTCCGGGTCTGGTCGGTGTACGTGCCCAACGGCCGCGAGGTCGAGCACGACCACTACGGCTACAAGCTGGACTGGTTCCGCTCCCTGGCCACGGCCGTCGCACAGGACGCGGCCGGCCCGCGCCCCTTCGCGGTGCTCGGCGACTTCAACGTGGCCCCGACCGACGAGGACGTCTACGACCCGGCCGTCTTCGCGGGTCTCACCCACGTCACCCCCGCCGAGCGGGCAGCCCTGGAGGCGCTGCGGGCCGCCGGGCTCTCCGACGTGCTGCCGCGCCCCCTCAAGTACGACCGCCCCTACACGTACTGGGACTACCGCCAGCTCGCCTTCCCCAAGAACCGCGGCATGCGCATCGACCTGGTGTACGGGAACGAGCCCTTCACCAAGGCGGTCACCGACGCCTACGTCGACCGCGAGGAGCGCAAGGGCAAGGGCGCGTCCGACCACGCGCCGGTCGTCGTGGACCTGGACCTCGACCGGTAGGCCGTGCCGGACGGTCCTCGCCGGCCGTCATCCGGGCCGGCCGGTCCAAGCGCGCCCTGTGGCCAGCGGCGGATCCTGGTGCGACGCTGGGCGGTATGAACATCCCTTTCCTGGACAACTGGCTGAACCGGCGTGAAACGGAACAGGGTGCGGGACTCGCCGCCGCCCTCGCGGAGGATCCCGAGGGCGTCGCCGAGCTGTTCTCGGAGTGCGAGATGCTGCGCGTCCAGGCACGGGCTGACGGCCTCGAACTCGACGGGAGCCAGGGCTCCTTGGAGGCCCTGGACCAGCTGATGCCCCGCTGGCGGCGAGACCCCGAGGCGGTGCCCTGGCTCGGCAACGACGCGGGCTTCTACCTCGGGACCGTGATCGTCCGGACCGTCCCGGGGGCCGCCTGGCGGGTGTGGCCCAACGGCCAGCCGGTGATCCGGCTGGCCTCGGGCCGCGAGCTGAACGTGATCGAGTCGGGGGTCTCCTGGGCGATGACCGGATCGCCCGAACTCAGCCAGGCGTACGCGGAGGCCTCCGAGGGCTGATGCTCCGGCGTGTCGGAGCGAAGTACCCTGCCGGGGCGATAGTTTGCGCTGACCTCGACACACCGACACCGAGTGGGCAGGGCAGCGCATGACCGTCGATCCGTTGATCGAGCTGCGGGACGTCAACAAGCACTTCGGACAGCTGCACGTCCTGCGGGACATCAACCTCACCGTCAGCCGCGGCGAGGTGGTGGTGGTCATCGGCCCCTCCGGTTCGGGGAAGTCCACCCTGTGCCGGGCGATCAACCGGCTGGAGACCGTCGAGTCGGGCACGATCCTGCTGGACGGGGAGCCGCTGCCCGCCGAGGGCAAGGAGCTGGCCCGGCTGCGCGCCGAGGTGGGGATGGTCTTCCAGGCCTTCAACCTCTTCGCGCACAAGACCGTCCTCGCCAACGTCTCGCTCGCGCAGGTCAAGGTCCGCGGGCGCAAGAAGGGCGAGGCGGACGAGCGCTCCCGGCAGCTCCTGGACCGCGTCGGCCTCGCCGACCAGGCGCAGAAGTTCCCCGCCCAGCTCTCCGGCGGCCAGCAGCAGCGCGTGGCCATCGCCCGGGCCCTCGCCATGGACCCCAAGGCCCTGCTCTTCGACGAGCCCACCTCCGCGCTCGACCCGGAGATGATCAACGAGGTGCTGGAGGTCATGCAGCAGCTCGCCCGCGAGGGGATGACCATGGTCGTGGTCACCCACGAGATGGGCTTCGCCCGCTCCGCCGCGAACCGGGTGGTGTTCATGGCCGACGGGCGGATCGTCGAGGACCGCACTCCGGAGCAGTTCTTCACCGCTCCGGAGAGCGACCGGGCCAAGGACTTCCTCTCCAAGATCCTCAAGCACTGAGGGGCCGGCGGCCGCCGTGGATCACTGCTCGCGCAGCGGCACCGAGACGTACGACGGGTCGGAGCGCGGCGAGGAGAAGGTCAGCTGCGCCCCCGTGGGGTTGTGCTCGATGTAGAGCGGGTCGACGGTGTCGATGACGAGCGCGAGCCGGTGGCCCGCGGGCACGTCGTAGGCGGTGGAGAAGAGCTCCAGGTCCACCCCGAACGCCACGCCCGGCGTACGGCCGTGGAAGGTGTACGGGGCGTTGCTGACGAGCTTGCCGATCCCGAGCGGGCCGACGTCGTAGAGGTACGCGACGAAGGTGCCGTCGGCTCTGGTGGGAGTGACGGTGGTGTGCAGGCCGACGGTGCCGCGGACCCGGCGCGCGGCGTCGTAGCGCTCCGACTGCCAGACGGCGGCGAAGGCGCGGGGGAGCAGCGGTACGGACGCGGTCGGGGGCGCCTTGACGAACTGGTCGAGGATGCTGGAGAGCAGGATGATGCCGCCGTTGGCGCCGGAGTCGACATTGGCGAAGAGGTGCTCGCTGTCGGAGAGTGCGAGCTTCTCGGTGCCGCCCGAGCCGACCGACTTCCAGTCGGCGTAGCCCTCGTACCCGTCGTTGCTGCGGGACTTGATCTGCACCGGGGCCTCGGTGTCGATGCCGTTGCGCTCGCCCTTGAGGTAGCGGTCGAACCAGCGGTGGGCGCTGGTCCAGGTGTCGTTGGGCAGGCCGAGCAGGCCGGTGCCCTCGGCGGTGGCGTGGTCCCCGGGCCGGAACTCCAGGCGCTTGGGGCCGGTCAGCCGCTCGTAGAACTTCGCGTACTGGTTGGGCGGGAAGATCGTGTCGCCCCAGGCGTTGCCGAGCATGATCGCGGCGCCGTTGGCGTTGATCCGGTCCACCTGCTCGGAAGCCGATCGCTTCCTGCCCCACTCGATCATCTGCTGCTCCTGGTCCAGCCGGGAGCCGAGGAAGTTACCGAGGAGCGTCTGGAGTTCGGGGCCGGGGCGGCCGGTGAGGTATCCGGCGGCGCCGAGCATCGCGGCGGCCTGGCGGTGCTGGGTGCGGCCGGAGTAGATGGACTCGGTGAGGTCGGCCCAGCCGCTCATCGCGACCACGGCCTTGACGCGCGGGTCGTGGGCGGAGGCCAGCAGGGTGATGCCGGCGGCGTACGAGACCCCGCCGAGGCCGATGCGGTCCGCGTCGGCGGGGGAGTTGGCCAGGGCCCAGTCGATCACGGCGCTGACGTCGGCGATGTCCGGCGGGCCGGCCACCTCGATCTGCCCGCCGGAGAGCCAGAAGCCGCGGGAGGTGTAACTGACCACGACGTAGCCGGAGTCGGCGAGCTTCCTGGCCTGGGCGATGTATTCGATCTGCGGCAGGCCCCAGCTGGTGGGCAGCACGATCAGCGGGTACTTCCGGCCGCTCACGGCTCCGGCCGGGGTGAAGACGTTGCCCTTGAGGGTGATGCCGCCGGAGCCGGGAATGTCGTGGAAACGCAGTTCCGGCGAGGCCGCCGGGGCGTCGGCGACGGCTGCCGCGGCGGGGGCGGGCGCCGCCTGGGCCTGGTGGGGGGCCAGGCCCAGGGCGGCTGCCGCCAGCAGGGCTGCCACGGCTGCGGCGGTGGTGGTGCGTTCCATCAAGCGCTCCTCGCGTACGCCGGGGTTGTCAAAGTGACCCGACGGTAACGGGAGGGGGTTACTGAAGGTAACCCATCAGTAAGTTACGTGGTGGTAACAATTGAACGAGAGTCAGTGGGCGGGCGGTCGGCGCTCAGCCGTTCTGCGGGGTTCCGTTCGCGGCGCTCTTGGCCTTCCAGGCGTCCCAGGTCAGGTTCCACTCGCCGTAGCCGTTGCCGATGTCGGCATTGCCCTTGGAGCCCGAGCCCACGACCTCGAAGGGGTCGCCGATCTGGGACTCCGCGAAGAAGCCCTTGGCGTCGGCGTCGCTCATTCCCACGCAGCCGGAACTGCTGTTGGCGCGGCCGAAGTTGCCGGAGTTCCACGGCGCGGCGTGCGCATACATGCCGGACCAGGTGAGCCGCATCGAGTAGTCGACCATCTTGTCGTAGGCGTCGTCCAGGCCCACCGTCTGGGAGTCCATCCGGATGGTGCCCTCCTTCGTCATGATCACCATCTTCCCGGACCAGGACGCCTTCTTGCCGCCCGGAGTGCCGGCCGAGATCGGGATCGTCTTCTGCGCCTGGCCGTCCTCGGTCACCGACATCTTCTTGGTGTCGAGGCTGACCTCGATCCGGCGGTCCTTGCCGATCTTGAACTCGGTGTTGTAGTCCTTGGCGAAAAGGCCGCCGCCCTTGCCGGAGTCCACGCCGTTCAGGTTCATCTCGACCTTCACGTCCGTGCCGGACTTCCAGTACTCCTTGGGCCGCCAGTCCACGCGGTCGTTGCCGGAGTAGTCCTTGATCCAGCCCCAGGAGCCCTCGGTGTTGTTCGAGGTGGTGACCTTGAGCTGCTTCTCCACCTCCGCCTTGTTCGCCACCGGGTTGTCGAAGGCGATCGACACCGGCATCGCCACGCCCACCGTGCTGCCCTTGGGTATGTTGATCGAGACCTTGTTCACCTTGTCGGCGGGGCTGGTCTTGAACTGCGTGGAGGCGCTCTGGCTCTCGGTGTTCTGGGCCTCGACCTTGTACTCCGCGCCGGGGGCGGCGTTGCGCTCAGAGGTCCAGGTCCTGCCGTCGTCGGCTATCTTGCCCGGCAGCTCCGCGCCCTTGGCGTCGGTCACCTTCACCTGGGCCAGCTTGCCTTCGGCGACGGTCACCGTGACGGGCTGCCCCGCCTTGACCTGATCGCCCGTGAGGTTCACCGAGACGGCCATGTCGGCCTTCGGCTTCAGCTCGGCGTTGCCGGTCGCACCGCTCCCGCCATCGCTTCCGCCCGAGCAGGCGGTGAGCGCGGCGGCCAGAAGTGCGGTACCGGCCATGGCGGTGCGGCGTGTGCGGCTCAACGTAAACCCCTCCCAAGAATTAACCGTTCGCAAACCTAGATGCGAACAGGACGACTCTAGGTTGCGCAATCCGCCGAAAATGTCGTCCCGTCGGTTGTGACATGGACCGCAGCGAAACGGTCACCGTCCGGTCACAATCACCGCGCCGTCCGGTCATGGGCGGCTGTGAGAGTCCTGTGCATCCCGGGCCCCGGCCCCCGCCACTGACGTACAGGAAGGCCGATCAGCCATGTGTGCACTGCTCGTGACCCCCGCCCGGCAGCACGACCAGGACCGGGAGCTGACGGTGCGCACCCTGTCCGACCTCGAATACCAGGCGTTCCTTTCCCGGCACGGTCGGGCGAGTTTCCTCCAGTACCCGTCCTGGGCCGCGGTAAAGGACCTTTGGCGGTCGGAAAAGGTCGGATGGCACTGTCCCGGCGGCGAAATAGAGGGTGCCGGACTCGTGCTCTACCGCCAATTCCCCGGCACCCGTAAATATTTCGCCTACCTTCCCGAGGGTCCCGTCGCGGACTGGGCCGACCCGCGCATCGACCGCTGGCTCACTCCCCTCATGCGTCACATGCGCGCCTCCGGCGCCTTCGCCGTCCGCATCGGCCCGACCCCTGCCTACCGCCGCTGGGACGCGGCCACCGCAAAGTCCGGGACCGGGACCGGCCGGCAGATGTCCGACGTGATCGCCACCGAGGTCGACCCGGTGGGCGCGGCCCTCGCCGACCGGCTGCGCACCCGCGGCTGGAAGCGCTGCGGCGGTGAGGACGACGGCGACGCCCAGCCCCGCCACGTCTTCCGCGTGCCGCTGGCCGGCCGCTCCCTGGACGACCTGTGGTCGGGCCTGAACCAGGAGTGGCGGCGCAACGTCCGCAAGGCCGCGAAGGCCGGTGTGGAGACGGTCCCCGGCACCTCCGCCGACCTGCCCGAGTTCTACCGGCTGTTGCGCATCACCGAGGAGCGCGACGGCTTCCGGCTCGGCCGCTCCCTCGCGTACTACGAGCAGCAGTACCGCGTCCTGAACGCGGAGCAGCCCGGCCGCATGCGCCTCTACCTGGGCATCCACCGGGGCGAGATCCTCGCCGCCCACACGATGATCGTCGCCGGGAAGCGGGTCTGGTACCAGACCGGCGCCTCCGCCGACCACCGGCGCGAGGTGCGGCCCAGCAACGCCCTGCAGTGGCGCATGATGTGCGACGCACACGCCCTCGGCGCGGAGGAGTACGACATGCGCGGGGTACCCTCCACCCTTGACCCCGACGAACGTTCTTTCGGGCTGCTGCGCTGGAAGCTCGGCACCGGCGGGCAGGTCGTCGAAACGCTCGGCGAATGGGAGACCCCGATGGACGGAGTGGCCAACACGGCGCTCTACAAGGCGTTCCAGGCCTACCTGGCCCGCCGGTGACGGCCACCGACACCAGGCACAACGCCGCCCCGGCCGGCGGCGGCGCGGCGCCGGGCAAGACCTCGGTGCTGCGCAGCGGCGCGCTCATGGCGGCAGGCTCGGTCGTCTCCCGCGCCACCGGCTTCGTCCGCTCCGCCGTCGTCGTCGCCGCCCTGGGCATCGGCATGCTCGGCGACGGCTACGCAGTGGCCAACACGGTCCCGAACATCATCTACATGCTGCTCATCGGCGGCGCGCTCAACGCCGTCTTCGTGCCCGAGCTGGTCCGCGCCGCCAAGGAACACGCCGACGGCGGCGCCGCCTACACCGACCGGCTCCTCACCGCCTGCACGGCGGCGCTCGTCGCGCTCACCGCCGCGGCCGTCCTCGCCGCCCCGCTGATCGTCTCGACGTACACCGGCTACAGCGGGACCCAGGAGAGCACCACCGTCGCGCTGGCCCGCTACTGCCTGCCACAGATCCTCTTCTACGGGCTCTTCACCCTGCTCGGGCAGGTGCTGAACGCGCGCGGCCGGTTCGGCGCGATGATGTGGACCCCGGTCCTCAACAACGTCGTGATCATCGGCGTCTTCGGGCTCTTCCTCTACGTCTCGCACGACGCCACGGACGGCCTGACCGCCGCCGAGACCCGGCTCCTGGGACTCGGCACCACCGCCGGCATCGTCGTGCAGGCCCTCGCCCTCGTCCCCTCGCTGCGCGCCGCCCGCTTCCGCTGGCGGCCGCGCTTCGACTGGCGCGGCAGCGGCCTCGGCCGCCCCCTGCGCAACGCGGGCTGGCTGGTCATGCTCGTCCTCACCAACCAGATCGCGTACTGGGTCGTCACCCGGCTCTCGACCACCGCCGGAACCCAGGCGGACCTGGCCGGCCTCCCGGGCGCCGGCTACACCGCCTACAGCAACGCCTACCAGCTGTGGATCGTCCCGCAGGGCATCATCACCGTCTCCCTCGTGACCGCCCTGATGCCCCGGATGAGCGCGGCCGCCTCCGACGGCGAACTCGCCACCCTGCGCGGGGACATCTCCTACGCACTGCGCTCCAGCGCCGCGCTCGTCGTCCCCGCCGCCGCCCTCTTCGCCGCCCTCGCACCCTGGGTGATGGGCAGCGTCTTCGAGTACGGCGTCACCGACGCCGCGGACATCGAGGTCATGGCGGGCATGCTCATCGCCTTCGCCCCCGGCCTGATCGCCTACTCCGCCCAGTACGTGCTGTCCCGCGGCTTCTACGCCCTCTCCGACACCCGGACCCCCTTCTTCCTGAACCTGGTCATCGCCGCGCTGAACGCCGGGCTGTCCGCCGCCGCCTACTTCCTGCTGTCCCCCCGGTGGGCGGTCACCGGCATGGCCGCGGCCTCCTCCCTCGCCTTCCTCGCGGGCGCCGCCGTGACCGCGTACACCCTGTCCCGCCGGCTCGGCCCGCGCGCGGGGACCCGCAAGGAACGCCGCGCCACGGCCGTACGGACCCACCTGCGGCTCCTGGCCGCCTGCGTCCCGGCGGCCGCCGCGGCGTACGCGGCCGGCCGGGCCGCCGAGCGCTTCGGCGACTTCGCGGCGGTCGGGGCGGGAACCGCGGCCCTCGCTCTCGTCGTCGTCCTCCTTGCCCGCCCGCTGCGCCTGACGGAGATCACCGACCTGCTGGACTCCCTGCGGCGCAAGGTCGGTCGATAGCAGGAGGAACCGCAACAGAACGACTTGGCATACTGACCGGATGCCACGTGTACTGCTGATCGAGGACGACCCGTCCATCCGGGAGGGCGTGGGTCTGGGCCTGCGCCGCCGCGGCCACGAAGTGAGCTCCGCCGAGACCGGTGAGGAGGGGCTCGCCCTGATGGCGGGCTTCCGCCCCGAACTCGTCCTCCTCGACCTGATGCTGCCCGGCATGAACGGTGTGCAGGTCTGCCATCGCATACGCGAGAACAGCGAGGTGCCGATCATCATGCTCACTGCGCGCGGCGACGACTTCGACGTGGTCATCGGCCTGGAGGCGGGCGCCGACGACTACATCGTGAAACCCGCCCGAACCGAGGTCATAGAAGCCCGCATCAAGGCCGTACTGCGTCGGCTCAGCGACCCCGTGGGCGCCCGCTCCGAGATCGCGGTCCACGGCGAACTCGCCATCGACCGCGCCGGGCTGACCGTCGCCAAGAACGGCGAGCGCGTCGCCCTCGCCCCCAGCGAGATCAAGCTCCTGCTGCACCTGTCCGCTTCGCCCGAGCAGGTCTTCTCCCGCCAGCAGCTTCTCGAGTACGTCTGGGACCACAGCTACCACGCCGACTCCCGGCTCGTGGACGCCTGCGTCCGCCGCCTGCGCCACAAGATCGAGGACCCCGCCGGCAGCCCCCGCTACATCCAGACCGTGCGCGGCTTCGGCTACCGCTTCGGCCCCCTGTAGGCGGCGGTGCGACGCATAGCACCGCTCGGGCTGCGCACCCGGCTGATAGCGGCCTTCCTACTGGTCGCCGCGATCAGCGCGGTCAGCACGGCCGCCCTCACCTACCAGCAGGCGCGCAACGCCATCCTCAAGCAGACCCAGGACACCGCCGTCAACACCCTGCGGGACCAGGTCGAACAGCAGGAGATCCACCTCCCGCTGGGCCAGCCGGAGCTCCAGCGCATCGTCATCGAGCTCGGCAAACGCGGCAAACCCCACCCCTGGATCGTCTTCGGCGAATACGGCGGGCTGCGGGTCTCCACCAACCCCGGCACGCCCACCTCCGGCGTGATCACCGACAGCCTGCGCGACAAGGTCCGCAACAACCAGTACGCCGCCTTCCAGCGCGCCGAGGACCAGCGCGGCAACCCGTGGCTCACGATCGGCGTCCCCGCCCTCTTCGAACACAACGGCTACACCGAAGCCACCGGGGTCGTCTTCTACGCCAGCGTCCCGCTCTCCACCGAGAAGCAGACCGTCGAAGCCATGGTCGAGGCCGCCCAGCAGGGCGCCGTCCCGGGGCTGGCCATCGCCATCATCCCCGCGCTGCTGGCCGCCCGCAGCGTGCTGCGGCCGGTCCGCGACATGCGGCGCGCCGCCCAGCGGCTCGGCCGAGGCCGCCTCGACACCCGCATCGAGGTCCGGGGCGCCGACGAACTCGCCGGACTCGCCCGCACCTTCAACGAGACCGCCCGCGCCCTGGAGCAGTCCGTGCGCGAGCTGCAGGACGCGGAGACCCGCGCCCGCCGCTTCGCCTCCGACGTCTCCCACGAACTGCGCACCCCGCTCGCCGGGATGCTCGCCGTGACCGAGGTCCTCGACGAGGACGCCGCGCGCCTCGACGCCGACACGGCCAAGGCCCTGCGCCTGGTGAGCGCCGAGACCGGCAAACTCGCCGTCCTCGTCGAGGACCTGATGGAGATCTCCCGCTTCGACGCCCGGGCCGCCGAGCTCAACCTCGACGACGTGGACATCGCCGAAGCCGTGCGCAAGACCCTCGAACGACGCCGCTGGGACGACGAGCGCGTCGTCACCCGGCTGCCGGACCGGGTACGCGCCCGACTCGACCCGCGCCGCTTCGACGTGGTCCTCGCCAACCTCGTCGGCAACGCCCTGCGGCACGGCGGCGCCCCCGTCCACGTCACCGTACGGACCGCGCCGGGCGAGGGCGGCGAACGGCTGCTCATCGACGTCGCCGACAGCGGGCCCGGCATCGCCCCGGAGGTGCTGCCGCACATCTTCGACCGCTTCTTCAAGGCCGACGCGGCCAGGACCCGCTCCGCGGGCAGCGGCCTCGGACTCGCCATCACCCTGGAGAACGTACGCCTGCACGGCGGCACCCTCCGGGCGGGCAACGGGCCGTCCGGGGGAGCCCTCTTCACCCTCGACATGCCGCTGGAGGCCCGCGTATGACAGGGCGGAAGAAGAGAACCCGGGCCACGGCGGTCACGGCCGCGCTGGCGGGCTGTGCCCTGCTGCTCGCCGGATGCGGCATCAAACGCACCGGGGTCATCGAGAGCGGCCACGCCGCCACCGTCAAGGTCCCCGGCGCCAAGACCGCTGCCGTCCTCTACTTCGTCTCCGAGGAGGGCGACCGGCTCGTCCCGGTCCCGTTCACGATCGGCGCCGACTACACCCTCGCGCCCGTGCCGCTCCTGCGGCTGCTGATGAACGGCCCCAGCGGTCCGGCCCAGGAGGCCGGGCTCACCACGGCGCTCCCCCGGCTGCCCGAGGGGGCGGAGGCGCTGATCGTGAGCGCGCCGGACAAGGGACTGACGGTCCGTTTGCCGTTCGCCGTGGGCACCCTGTCGGACCTGGCCCGCGACCAGCTGGTGTGCACCGTCGGCGTCTCCGCCGTGCCGGACGTCGTCAGCCCGGTCACCCTGCAGGGCACCGACACCACCCTCCCGTCCGCGGAGTGCGAGCGGGGGCGCTGACGGGCGCTGACGGGCGCTGACGGGCGCGGCCGGCCGCACCCTTGCGGGCAGGGCCGCGCACCCGTCACGGTGGCCTCATGGATCACGCCGCGGACGTCCCGGACGTCTTCGACCCCCGGCTCTACGCCGAGGGCATCCCTCACGACAGCTACCGGACGCTGCGCGAGCACCATCCGGTGGCCTGGCAGCCGGAACCGCAGATCCAGGGCTGGCCCGCCGGACCCGGCTTCTGGGCGGTCACCCGGCACGCCGACGTCGTCCGTGTCCTGCGCGACCACCGCACGTACTCCTCCTGGATCGGCGCCACCCAGATCCGCGACCCGGACCCGGCCGACCTGCCGTTCCTGCGGCGCACCATGCTCAACCAGGACCCTTCCCCCATGCCCTGCGGGCCGGGGGAAACCCCGGCCCCGCACGGCCGCCTGCGCCGGCTCGTCTCCCGCGCCTTCACCCCGGCCCGCGTCGACGCCTTCGCCTGCCGGGTACGGGAGCGCGCCCGCGCCCTGCTGGCCGCCGCACGGGAGGGCGCCGAGGACGGCGCCGCCGACCTCGTGCGCACCGTCACCGACGAATACGCGCTGCTGAACCTCACCGACCTGCTGGGCGTCCCGGCCGCCGACCGCGCCCTGCTGCTGGAGTGGACCGTACGGATCATCGGCTACCAGGACCCCGAGGACGCCCCGGCCCCCGTGCTCGGCCCGGACGGCAAGCCCCTCAATCCGCGCTCCCCGGCGCTGCTCGGCGAGATGTTCGCGTACGCCCGCGAACTGGCCGCCCACAAGCGCGCACACCCCGGCGACGACGTGATGACCGCCCTGGCCGGAGCCGGGCTCGACCCGGCCGAACTGGAGATGTTCTTCTTCCTGCTGACCGTCGCCGGCAACGACACCGTGCGCAGCGCCGCCCCCGGCGGTCTGCTCGCACTCGCCCACGCCCCGAACGCCTACCGGCAGCTCGCGGACGGCCGGGTCCCCGTGGACCGGGCCGTCGACGAACTCCTGCGCGTCCACCCGCCGGTGCTCAGCTTCCGCCGCACCGCCGCCGCCGACACCGAACTGGCCGGGCAGCCGATCCGGGCGGGGGACAAGGTGGTGGTCTTCCACGCCTCCGCCAACCACGACGAGCGGGTCTTCACCGACCCCCACCGCCTCGACCTCGGCCGGACGCCCAATCCGCACGTCTCCTTCGGGGACGGCCCGCACGTCTGCCTCGGCGCCCACTTCGCCCGGCTCCAGCTGCGCACCCTCTACGAGGAGTGGTGCGCGGCCATGCCCGTCCCGGAACTCGCCGGCCCGCCGAGGCGGTTGGTGTCGAACTTCATCAACGGGATCACGCGGCTGCCGGTGCGGGTGTCCGGGCCGGGCCGGTGACGTCCGCCAGCAGCTCCGTGACGTCGGGACCGTAGGCATCGGAGTTGATCACCTTCAGCACGAGGCAGAACGACCGGTCGCCGTACTTGCGCGCCAGCCGCTCGTGGTGCCGGGCCAGGTACCGGGCCGCGGCCTGGTTGCTAATGGCGGTCTGGCCCGACAGCAGGAACACCGGCCGGGAGCCCTGCCCGGTCGTCAGCCGCGCCAGCAGGACGTGCTCGACCTCGCCCTTCACCCAGCGGTACGCCTCCCCGCCGATCCGGATGGCACCGCGGTCCGGATCGCCCGACGGGAGGCCGACGTCGGTCTGCACCCCCGGCAGCATGGACGCCAGGTGCGCGGTCGTCCGGACATTGGAGGTCGGCCCGCCGACGCAGAACTCGGCGCGCTCGCCGAAGCCCTGCCGTGCCGTGTCGTGGGTGACGATCTGGACGGTCGCCCCGCAGTCCTTGATCAGGGAGGAGATCTCCAGCAGGGCGAAGGCGTCGTTGCGGTGCAGGGACGCATCGGTGCCGCCCATCTGCCGGTTGACCACGAACAGACAGTCGGAGCCGGTCGGCAGGCCGAAGAAGGCCTGCTTGCGGCGGAGCGCGCGCCGCCAGAGGTAGGTGCGGGCGAACCAGCCGAGCCCGCCGCTGAGGGCGGTGGCTATCACCCCGAGCAGGATGTTGCGCACGTCGTCGTTCATGCGCGGGATGCTAGCGCCGTGACCGCGGCACCGGGACACCCGGTGCGGGAGATCACCTGCGCCGCTCCCGGCGCGTCCGACAGCACTCACCACGAGGCGTCCTGACGGGGCGGGGGGCGCGGCGCTAGGCTCGGCGCCACGCTGCCACTGGAGGTCCGGATGCACCGCCCCGTCGCCCGCACGTTACCGCTGCTGGCCGTAGTCGCCGCACTCGTCTCGACCGGCGCCGCACCGCCGTCCGCCGCCGGGACCCCGGCCCCGCCGGCGAAGGTCCCGGTCGCCGCGGGCTACGGCGGGGCCGTCGCCAGTGTCGACGCCGACGCCTCGGCGGTGGGCATCGGCGTCCTGCGCGCCGGCGGCAACGCCGTGGACGCCGCCGTCGCCACCGCCGCCGCACTCGGCGTCACCGAGCCCTACTCGGCGGGCATCGGCGGAGGCGGCTACTTCGTCTACTACGACGCGAAGTCGCGGCGCGTGCACACCATCGACGGCCGGGAGACCGCGCCGGCCTCGGCCACCGCCACCCTCTTCCAGGAGAACGGCGTCCCCATCCCCTTCGCCGAGGGCCAGACCAGCGGTCTCGGCGTCGGAGTCCCCGGCACCCCCGCCACCTGGACGAGCGCCCTCGACGCCTGGGGCACCCGCCGGCTGCCCCAGCTCCTCAAGCCCGCCGAGAAGCTGGCCCGCGACGGCTTCACGGTGGACAGCACCTTCCGCGCCCAGACCGAGCTCAACGAGGCCCGGTTCAGGGACTTCCCCGACACCTCGAAGCTCTTCCTGCCCGGCGGCGCCCTGCCGGTGGTCGGCTCCACCTTCAAGAACCCGGACCTGGCGGCCACCTACGCCGAGCTGGCCCGCAAGGGCACGGGCGCGCTCTACCGCGGCCCGATCGCCGAGGAGATCGTCCGGACCGTCCGCCGGCCCCCGGTGGACCCGGCCGCGACACGGACCGTCCGCTCCGGCGACCTGACCACCCGTGACCTGCGCGCGTACGCGACCAAGCGGCAGGACCCGACCCGGGTGGGCTACCGCGGTCTGGACGTCTACGGCATGGCGCCCTCCTCCTCCGGCGGCACCACCGTCGGCGAGGCCCTCAACATCCTGGAGCGCACCGACCTCTCGAAGCTCTCCGAGGCGCAGTACCTGCACCACTTCATCGAGGCCTCGCGGATCTCCTTCGCCGACCGGGGCCGCTGGGTCGGCGACCCGGCCGCCGTCAGCGTGCCGACGCGCGAGCTGCTCTCGCAGCGGTTCGCCGACTCGCGGGCCTGCCTGATCGAGCCGGACCGTACGCTGACCAGCCCGCTCGCCCCCGGTGACCCGCGCAGCCCGGTGCCGTGCGCCCCCACCGGCCAGGCCGCCCCCACCACGTACGAGGGGGAGAACACCACCCACCTGACGGTCGCCGACCGCTGGGGCAACGTGGTCTCCTACACCCTGACCATCGAGTCCACCGGCGGCAGCGCGATCACCGTGCCGGGCCGCGGGTTCCTGCTCAACAACGAGCTGACCGACTTCTCCTTCGCCCCGGCCGCACCCGGAGTCCCGGACCCGAACCTGCCCGGCCCGGGCAAGCGGCCGCGGTCCTCCATGTCCCCGACGATCGTGCTGGAGGACGGCCGGCCCGTGCTCGCCGTGGGCTCCCCTGGCGGCGCCACCATCATCACCACCGTCCTGCAGACCCTCACCGGACACCTGGACCGGGGCCTGCCGCTGGTCGACGCGATCGCCGCGCCGCGCGCCAGCCAGCGCAACCAGGCCACCACCGAGCTGGAGCCGGGCCTGTGGAACAGCCCGCTCCGCGCCTCTTTGGAGGCACTCGGCCAGGGCTTCCGCCAGAACCCGGAGATCGGCGCCGCCACCGGCGTCCAGCGGCTGCCCGACGGCCGCTGGCTGGCGGCGGCCGAGACCACCCGCCGCGGCGGCGGCTCGGCCATGGTCGTCCACCCGCACGGCAGGCCGTAGGGCCTCGCGGCGGGCGGCCTGGGGCGGGC
>NZ_JARAYQ010000230.1:0-13279 GCF_033794505.1 Streptomyces sp. MB09-01
ATGCTATCCATCACACGGTTGGGGTGACCTGCCGGGTCCCGGTGGGCAGTTGGGGGTCCGGTTCCCCGGGGGCCGGGCGCGAAGCGGGGTCGTCCGGGGGCGCCCCGAACCGGGAGGAGAGGCCTTCGCGTCCGCCGTACCGCCTCGTAACGAGTGGCCACCGACGACTACGACTTGAACGCGTTCAAAGTTTGTGTCAGGTTGCGGCGTGCGTGCGTTCTTGAGCCCATCCGTCGCGCACGCGACCTGCGGAACCCGCTAGGGGTGGATAGTGTTGCGTTCCTGTCGTACTGCGCTGATCTCGCTCGCCATGGCCCTCGCCCTGACGGCCTGCGGCAGGTTGACCGTCATGCCGCCGCCCGAAGGCGAACCGGTCGTTCCGAAGCCGGCCGAACTTGCTACCACGTGGACCGATGCCGACGGCGGCACCCTCACGCTGAAGCCGGACGGGACTTTCATCGCCGACAAAGTCTGCATCGCCTACCGCTGGGACGAGGGTTTGACCGGGTCCGGAACAGGCACCTGGGTGCAAGACGCCAACAAGAAGCACACCTTCGTCGGTGTGACCGTCGACGCCGCTCACCCCGAAACGGGTGAGCGGGAGCCCGACTCCTACGACGCCTTGAGGCAAGGTAAGGTCCTGAAGCTCTGGGCCGCCGTCGGCGATCCGGACAACGACTATCCGAACTGTGTCCTGACCAGCCCTGCGAGTTGACCAGGTTGCCGCGCGGCCCGGGTGAGCTGCACACGGTCCGGCGTCGCCCATGAGCGGTCTTCGTCGATCGTGCCCCCCTGCCGTGATGGAGGATCAGCCGTCGGTAGTGCCGGGCAGGGCCTCGGTATCGGCGGTGGCGCAGACGGTGGCCATGCTCTCTTCGGCGAGGTAGCGGCGGGGGAAGACGATCCATGCGTCGTGCATTTCGGCCGGCACTGCGGTGGCCAGTCGTAGGACGGCCTCGGGGTTGGGGAAGACCTGGACGACGTCGGTGCGGCGTTTTATCTCGCGGTTGATCCGTTCCAGCACATCACCCCGACCACCTCGCGGTTTCCACGCTCGCTGACGCCGGTAGCGATCACCACGGCCTGCGAGACGATCTGATGGTTCACCCGGGCCTTGACGTAGGTGGCGTCCAAGAACAGATAGGGAAAGCGGGTGTGATCCAGCGGCCGGGTACGGAAAGCCGTCAGTTCCGCATCCATCCCGGCACAGATCCGCGAGACCTCACTCTTGGAGATGCCGGTGTCCGCACCCAGGGCTTTGACCAGGTCATCGACGCTGCGGGTGGGCACCCCGAGGACCTTGCCGTTTTCCCGGAGCGTCGCACGATGGCCGTTGCCTGTTCAGGGGGCACGAAGCCGAGCAGCGGAAGCACGTGCTGGGTGCACCGACCCAGGTTCACCGCCTTGATTCCCCTACACCACGACAGGGGACACGATCCGAGAGGCCCGCCATGCCCTCCTCCGGCGCGGCCGGTACCAGCCACGCCGGCGCCCGGGTTCATCTTGCGGTCGGTGGTGACAGCGCGGGCGGGTCGAGCAGTGCGCACTGCAGGGCAAGCCGGCGAGCCCGCGGGCTTGCGGATGGTGGGAGGGCGGCGGGCGGAGGCGGGGTCCGAGAGCATGGAGCGGATCCGGGTGCGCCGATGAGTTTCGCGCTGTCCGGCGGTCTACCTTTCGTAGGCCTGAAGAATTCACAGCCAGTCCGGGAAGGCGAGGAACATGAAATACATGATCCAGATGAACGTGCCTGCGGCCCAGTGGGACGCCATCATGTCGTCGTACTCCAAGGACGACAAGGAGGCCATGTTCGCCCACATGAACGCCCTCAACGATGACATCAATTCCGCTGGTGAATGGGTCGACGGGCAGGGCCTCGGCGGCCCCTCTCAGGTCAAGACGGTGAGGGCCGGAAGCGATGGACGCCCGCAGATGACCGATGGACCGGCCCAGGCCGGACAGAACATCCTGGCCGGGTACTGGGTGGTCGACGTCGAGAGCGAGGACCGGGCCCTGGAGATCGCCGCACGGGCGTCGGCGTGTCCCGGCCCGGGCGGGAAGCCCGGCAACGACCCGGTCGAAGTGCACCCGATCTCCGACAGCCCGCTGGAGGCCTGATCCGGCGCGGCCGATGCGGGTGCCGGGAGCGGAGCGGTTCACGCGAGGGCGAAATCGAGCCGATTGTTCGACTACTTGCGCGAATCGAAGAGCGGCCTCGAAGCGGTGGACCGCTCGTTCGGCTGGGCACCCGGACAATCCCTTGCGGCTCAGGCTTGCCCGCCTGGCCCGACGGCGCGGTCACCGCTGGGGGTGCTGGGATCCGGGTACGGGTCGTCGGCTCGAGGCGTGCTGGCCGGCGACCAGGATGCCCGTGGGATCGGCCTGCCCCCTGCGGGAGCGGTGGGAGGAATCCAAGGAACAGGGCTCCTCGCGCAGCTACGCGAGCGTCCGCGAGTACGTCCGCTCCGTGCTCCGGGACAGGCCGCAGCCCACCGGCCCGCCGCCGCCGACGGACCGCACCGCCACCCGATGGATCCTCACCCACTCCGACGCTCTGCAGGAACCCGACAAGGTCCAGCTCACTCGGTTGGAGGGCCACCGGTTTCCCGAATGGATCGAGGCCACAAGGGCCGCCGACCTGCCGGCCTCCAATTCTTCGCTCGGCACTTCGAACGCGGTCTGGACGCCGAGAGCGCGCCTTGCTCCACTCCTGCAAGCCCAGTCAGGACGCGTCCTCGACGAGCCCGAATCCCCCCGGGAACCCTTCCAGGAACTCCCGGCGGGCCAGGTCGGGCTCCGCTTCGGCCGTCGCCCTGACCAAGTCGATCAGTTCCTGCCGCTGATCCGCCGACAACTGGCTGAACAGGTCGGCGACGCCCTCCAGCACCTTCACGGCGTCGTCCGGATCCATCTGCTCGTCCTCGCTGCCCTCGATGAACCACAGGACACCAACCAAGGCGTCGACCAAGGCGCGGTTCAGAGACGGATATACGGGCATCACAGCGGTCTCCTAGCAGGTAGAGTCCGGCCATCCCACCACACGCCACTGACTTCCATCACTTTCCGTGAACCTTCACGGAAAGGAGAACAGGGCCCGTTCTCACCTACAGGGCCAGCAGCGGCTTGGCCGTGAAGGCGATCCGACCAGCCAGAACTGACCGGCTGTCGGCACCGAACCCTGTTGCGAGGTTACGAAGTTGATGCAGGAATTGTGGGTTCCGGCATAGCGCTGGCTCTCGCTGCGCTGCTGGAGTCGGGTGGTGGCGTACTTCTTGTTGCTTCTTGTTCCGGCCGGTCTGATCCTGCCGTTCGTCTTCGCGGGTCGGGCCGTCGGTGTGCTGGCTCGGGCCGGCGGGCCGCGGCGTGCCGACAGTGATGCCTGGCTGCGGACTGCCGGCTTCGCCCAGGCGACGATTGCCGTGGGGGTGTACGCCTGGGGCCTGCTGCACGTCACCGGCGCGGTCATGTCGGCGGAGGACGGTGGGACCAACTCGATCCCCATTCCGCCCTGCCGCACACCGGGCTGGGAGCACCGGGCGGAAGGGATCGCCGGCTACCGGGTGGAGTACGTGCCTCTGCGGTTCGTGTGCGAGACCGACGACGTCGGCGACTACGCCACCTCCGTCCCCGGCCGCGTCAACCCGGTGGCCTTCCTCCTGGGCCTGGGAGCCGTCGTGTGCTTCACCGTTGCAGCTCTGGATTCCGGCAACAGCCGCGAGCAGGCCGACACGGGGACGTAGTGCGTCGCCCGCGCCTTCGGTAGCGCGGGCCCGATGGCGCGTCCGTGCGTCGCTGAGGCGTGTGCCGAAATGCCGAGAAGGGCGCAGCTGGCCCGGGCGGTGCACCCCCGGCCGTCGAAGCACGTCAGCGACGCTTCGTCAGCGCATCGACTTCCACGCCCGCGCCGGGCTTGATTCGCCGAGCACGCCACGTCACCAGCGTGTGCACCGGCAGAGCCACGAGGGCCACCCCCGCTGCGATGCGGATGGCGGTCCAGGTGATCTCGACAACGGGGCCCTGCAACGGAGCCTCCGTCTCCAACCGCACCGAGGTCTCGAAGAAGGCGGTCAACGGGATGAGCAGCCGGAACGGGAGACCACCGATACCGGGCGTGCGCGCAAGGTTTCCCAACAGCCCCACAGGGGCCCCGAAGACGAAGGCCGCCATCCCCCAGACAAGGATCTTGGAAGCAGTCTCCTCTCCGGACCCGTAGGAGATGACCGCACCGACAGGGGCAGTCGGGAAGACGAATTTGAAGACGTAGTACACGACCACGGCCACGGCCAGTGCCGATGAGGCCAGCACCGGCGACTCGATCTTGGACCGGCGCGAGAACCCCACCAGAAAGGCGAAGCCCGCCCACGCCCACCCACTGGAGAAGACGAGGCCGGCGGCCTGGCAGATCGGGTTGTCGAACTTGCCCATGAGCGGGCCGGCTACAGCCAGCGCCATGGCCGCCATGAGGGCAACCACGGTGGCCATGACGCGGGTGCGCGGAAAGTGCACGATCGCTCCATTCCGAAGACGGTGTGTGAAGATTCGACCTTGCCGGGTCCGTCAGCACGCCGCCGGGGCCGCGCTGAAGAACCCCCGGGCAGTGGCCACGAGGTTCGACAAGCGCGCCTACATCTTGCACGGGCACCGGCACTGTCGCCTCGATCCGACTCTGGCTCCGCCATGACCTCCGCCGGACCTAGCTTCCGGTCGTGCCGTCGAGCATCTCGCGCAGGATGTCCAGGTGGCCGTTGTGTCGGGCCGTCTCCTCGGTGAGGTGGAGGAGGATCCAGCGCAGGTCGACGTGGAGGCCGTCGCGGACGGCTCGCTTGGCCCGGTCGTCCAGGCCGTTCCCGGCGACCAGCTCGCGGTAGCCGGCGCTCTGTTCGGCGTATTCGTCGAGCAACTGCGTGAGCGGGAAGTCGACGGCCATGCGCATCTCGCGGTCGGGGTCCTCCTCGGTCCAGGGGCCCCGGTCTTCCTCGCCGAGGAAGACCACCTGGAACCAGTAGTACTCGACCCAGCGGAGGTGGTTGATCACTCCGCTCATCGTCATCAGCGGTGAGCCCGGCAGGAGCGCCTTGCGAGCGTTCTCCGCGGACACGCCCTCGCACTTGGCGCGGGCGGTGTCACGTGTGTAGTCGAGAAACGTGGTGAGCTGGGTGCGCTCGTCCCACGCGGGCGGCGTGTCGTCGATTCTGGTCATCGCGCGAAGCGTCCCCGATCACCGCGATCGATGTCGAGGCATTTATCGACGGGCCCGACCCGCTCCACCCAGCTCCACCGCCGGGGCCGACCAGCCCGATCCGCCGGACAGGCCTTGGCCGCCCCGCTGATCGCCCCTGGCGCCGCGTCAGTTCCGTACCGGGCGGCCGGTGCAGGTCTCGGACGTGACAGGCGAAGCCGGCAGCCTCGGCTGGTCGACGTCGTGTTGTCGGGGGCCAAACCGTCCTCGTACGAGACCGCACCCGCGTCCGCACCCGCCGCCACCACAACGCCCGTACCCACGCCCACCGTCACACCAAGCGCGGTTTCTCCATGAGCTCCGACAAGCCCTACCTGACCGGCCACTACACCCCGGCCCTCGATGAGATCACCGCCACCGAGCCGACCGTCGAGGGGGCCCTTCCCCCGGCGCTGACCGGCCGACTGCTCCGCAACAGCCACAACCCCAAGCCCGGCGTCACCCCCGCCCACTGGTTCAATAGCAACCTGGAGGGCGACGGCGACGGCGACCGTGCCGGCTCCGGCAGCTGAACGCCGGTGGCCCCGGGGGACTCCACCCCCGGGGCCGGCTCCGGCTCAGGGGGCGATCGGGAGCTGTCGCTTGTGCTCGGTCAGGCGGTAGCGGTGGGTGATGGCCGCGAAGGCGGCCTCGCCGACGGGCTTGCCCTCCAACAGGTCGTCGATGTCGTCGTAGGTGACGCCGAGCGCCTCCTCGTCGGGCCGGCCCGGCTTCAGTGTCTCGAGGTCCGCCGTCGGCGTCTTCAGGGTGAGGCCGGCGGGCGCGCCCAGAGCCTGGGACATGGCCCGTACGCGCCGCTTGGTGAGGCCGGTGAGCGGCACCACGTCGGCCGCGCCGTCGCCGAACTTGGTGAAGAAGCCGGAGACCGCCTCGGCGGCGTGGTCGGTGCCGACCACCAGGCCCTCGTGCGCGCCCGCGACCGCGTACTGGGCGATCATGCGCTGCCGGGCCTTGATGTTGCCGTGCACGAAGTCCTGGTGGTGCGCGTCGCGGAAGAGCGTGCCGCCTGCCAGCACCGCCTCCAGCGCCGCGTCGCTCGCGGACTTGATGTCGACGGTCAGGATCCGGTCGGGCCGGATGAACTCCAGCGCCAGCTGCGCGTCCGCCTCGTCGGCCTGGGTGCCGTACGGCAGCCGCATCGCGTAGAACGTCGCGTCCTGCCCCGTGGCACGGACCCGCTCGACCGCGAGCTGGCACAGCCGGCCGGCGGTGGTGGAGTCCACGCCGCCGCTGATGCCGAGCACCAGGGAGCGCAGGCCCGTGGAGGTCAGCTGGCCGGCGAGGAAGGCCACCCGGCGTTCGATCTCCTGCTGGGCGTCGAAGGACGCGCTCACCTGGAGATCCCGGGCGATCTCCTGCTGCAGGGGTATGGACGCCAGGTCGGTCACGGTTGCTCCTCGGTCGGTCCCGTGGGCGGGTTCGGGGCGCGCCGCAGGGCCGGGGCCACGGGCGCGTGGATGGGGGACGGAAGCACTCTAGAGGACGGCTGCGACCGCCCGCTCAAGGCATCCGCCCAGGTCGCGCCAAGGCATCCGCCCAGGTCGAGCCGGGCATCCGCCCTGGTTGGGCCAAGGCATCGGGCCGGTAGGCCGAGGCATCCGGCCAGACCGGCGCGGTCCCCCTGCGCCGCCCAGGCGCGGCGGACCGGCCCACGGCCTACGCGTCCGGCCGTCAGCCTGTTGGCCCACCGCTGCCTGACAGCCGTCACCCGGGGTCCTACGCTGCGCAGTGCGCATGCTCCCGGGCATCCAGCAGCGCACCGCTGTCGCGACCTCGAGCGCCGCCCGACAGTGCCCAGACCCGCCGGCGAGGTCTCGCCCCCCTGGCGGGCCTGCCCCGACCTCCGGCCGAAAGGTCTGCCTCCCGATGTCCCCACGCACCCTGTGCGGCTCCCCGCCCCGGACACCCCGACGCCGCCGCCCGAGCTGGGCGTTCCAGCTGGCCGCCGTCCTGCTCCTCAGTCTGATCAGCCTGCCCGTGGCCTCGGCCGCCCCCGTCCGCGCCGACGTCGGCGACATCACCGAGTACTCCCTCCCCACGGCCGGCAGCTTTCCCGGCGACATCACCACGGGATCGGACGGCAACCTCTGGTTCACGGAGGTGGGCATCAGGAAGATCGCCCGGATCACTCCCACCGGGGACCTGACCGAATACCAGCTGCCCGGCGACGACAACAGCCCCTTCGGGATCGCTGCCGGGCCCGACGGCAAGCTGTGGTTCACCGACATCAGCCGCCGGATCGGGAACATCACCACGGCGGGCGACATCACCGAGTACGACCTGCCCGCGGGCAGCGGCACACCGTTCGCCCTCACCACGGGGCCCGACGGGAACCTCTGGTTCACCGAGATCTCCGGCAACCGGATCGGGAAGATCACCCCCAAGGGCCAGATCACCGAATACCCCCTGCCCAACGCCGACAGCGGCCCGGACGTCATCACCGCCGGACCCGACGGGAATCTGTGGTTCACGGAGCTCTTCGGCAACCGGATCGGGAAGATCACTCCTCACGGCCAGATCACCGAGTACTCCCTGCCGACCGCTGACAGCGGCCCGGACGGGATCGCCGCCGGACCTGACGGGAACCTGTGGTTCACCGAGCAGCTGACCGACGGGATCGGACGGATCACTCCCGACGGGGACCTCGCCCGCTACCCGCTGCCCAACCCGGGCAGTCTCCCCGTCCGCATCACCGCGGGGCCGGACGCCAACATGTGGTTCACCCAGATCGGCGGCGACCGCGTCGGACGGCTGGAGCTCGACGCCGGTCCGCCCCGGGCCGACCTGGCCGTCCGCCTGACCGCTTCGGCCACCGTGCGCGGCGGCGCCGAGTACACCTATGCCGTCACGGTGACCAACGAGGGACCCTTCGCCGCCGAGGACCTGGCCGTCACCCTGACCCTGCCGCGCGGGGTGCCGGCCAAGGCCGCGCCCCCCGGCGCAGACCGCCGCAGTCCCACTCCGCTGACCTGGCACGTCGAGGCCTTGGGCGCCGGTCAGCAGCGCGTCTTCCACGCCACGGTACGGGCCGGCCAGCGGCCCACGATCACCGCCAAGGCCGCCGTCACCTCCCGTACCCCGGACCGGAACAGGAGGAACAACACCGACACGGCCACCACCCGGGTCTTCGGCCGCTGAGCCCCGCCGCCCCGGGCCCCGGACCATACGCACCCGGTGGCGCCGACCGACTCCCGATCGGCGCCCATCAGCCCTCCGGGGCCGGCTGTCCGCCGATCCCGGCAGCGGAGATCGTCCGGCGTCTCGCGCCGGACCAACAGCCGGGCCCGGGCCCCGCCCGGTCCCCGCCCGGCCCCCTGCGCGCCACCTCCTGAAGGGACCCCTGACGGCAGTCGGCCCGGTGTGTACGCATCGCTGACGGCCGCCCCGGATCGGTAGGCTGGGACCGCCGGGGCCTGCGACGGGGAGGTACGGGATGGGGAACACCGCGACCGCACCAGAACCGGAACCAGGGCCCGCGGCGGGACCCGGGCCAGGGCCGGGACCCGCGCCAGGGCCACGAGCAGAGCAAGGAACGGGGCGGGTATCCGGATCCGGCGCCGATCCGGGGCTGTACGGCCCGGCGTCCGTCACCTGGCAGTGCCACGGCGACCCGATGATGTGGATCGCCGGCGTCCGGGCGCTCTACCTCCAGGCGCTCCACCCGCGCGCCGTCCGCGGAGTCATGGAGAATTCCGACTTCCGCCGGGACGCCTGGGGACGGCTGCTGCGCACCGCCGACTTCGTCGGCACCCTCACCTACGGCACCAGCGAGGCCGCCGAACGCGCCGGCGGCCGGGTCCGCGCGATCCACCGCAAACTCTCCGCCACCGATCCGGACACCGGCGAACGCTTCCCCGTCGACGATCCCGAGCTCCTGCTGTGGATCCACTGCGCGCAGATAGACAGCTTCCTGCACGTCCTGCGCCGCTCCGGCGTCCGGCTCACCGCCGCCCAGGCCGACCGTTACGTCGACGAGAACCGCGTCAACGCCCGCCTCGTCGGCCTCGACCCGGCCGGGGTCCCCGCCGACACGGCCGGGCTCGCCGCCTACTTCGAGCGGATCCGCCCGGAGCTCGCCGCCGGTCCCGACGCGCACTCCGTGGACGACTTCCTGCGCGGCCCGCCCGTCCCTGCCCTCCTCGTGCCTGGCCGAAACCTGCTGTGGCGCCCGCTCGCCGGCCTCGCGTACGGTTCCCTCCCCGGCTGGGCCCACCAGCTCTACGGGCGACCCGCGCCGGCGCCGCGCAGCATCACCCGGCGCCTGCGCCTCACCGGACGCGTGTTGCGCAGCATTCCCGCAGGTCTGCGCTGGAAGCTGCCTCCAGGTCACATCTTGAAAGCGATGCGTCGCATGGGCCCCGGGAGCCGCCCCTCGCCGTACACACTGCGTACATCAGCGGCCATACTGGACCGGCCGGGGAGGGCGTAGCACGACAACGGGGGCGGCTTTAAGACATGGCGGAGTCCAGACTGATCCAGGGCCGGTACCGGTCGCTCGATCTGATCGGGCGCGGCGGCATGGGCGAGGTGTGGCGCGCCCGCGACGAATCGCTGGGCCGGCAGGTCGCCGTGAAGTGCCTCAAGCCGATCGGCGCCGAGCAGGACGCCCACTTCACCCAGGTGCTGCGCGAGCGGTTCCGGCGCGAGGCGCGCGTGGCCGCCTCCCTCCAGCACCGCGGCGTCACGGTCGTCCACGACTTCGGCGACGACAGCGCCGCGGGCGGTCCCCTCTACCTGGTCATGGAGCTCCTCGAAGGCCGCAACCTCAGCCAGCTCCTGGAGGACAACGAGACCCGCCCGCTCCCCGTGGACGTGGTCGTCGACATCGCCGAGCAGATGGCCGCCGCCCTCGGCTACACCCACGACCAGGGCGTCGTGCACCGCGACCTGAAACCCGCCAACATCATGCGGCTCACCGACGGCACCGTGAAGATCTGCGACTTCGGCATCGCCCGCCTCGCCCACGACATCGGCTTCACCGCCAAACTCACCGGCGGCGGCATGGCCATGGGCACGCCGCACTACATGTCGCCCGAGCAGATCGCCGGCGGCGAGGTCGACCACCGCAGCGACCTCTACTCCCTCGGCTGCGTCCTGTACGAGATCGCCACCGGAGCCCCGCCCTTCGACCTCGGCGACTCCTGGTCGGTGCTGGTCGGCCATCGCGACACCCCGCCCGTGCCGCCGCGCGAGCACCGCCCCGAACTGCCCGGCTATTTCGAGCAGGTGGTCCTGGACCTGCTCGCCAAGCGTCCTGAGGACCGCCCCGGTGACGCCCGCCACGTGCACCACCGGCTCGTCGAGGCACGCCTGGGACGGGGCGGGCTGCCCGGAGCCCAGGCCCCGCTCCCGGCGTGGGCCCGCGGGATGACCGCCGGGCGCAAGGCCGGGATCGACGCCCGCCCCGCGAGCGGTGAATGGGCCGTGCTCACCGGCTCCTGGACGGCCGCCCGCCCCAGCGGCGAACAGCCCGTCGCCCGCGCGAGCGGCGAACAGCCCGTCGTCCGGCCGAGCGGCGGGCACCCCGTCGTGGGCCCCGCCGCGCACATCGTCCGCCCCGAGCCCGCCGAGGACCCGCGGCTCACCGCGGCGTACGGCTTCCCGCGCGGCGCCGGTCCGCGGGAGACGGGCCCCGACGCGCTCGCCGCGGGCCACGCGCGCGCCTACGCCCTCAGCCGCGCGGGCCGGCCGGAGGAGGCGCTCGCCGTGTACGCGGCCGTGGCCGGCGGGCGCGCGCGGGAGCTCGGCCCGGACCACGCCGACACCCTCGCCGCGCGCCAGGAGACGGCGTACGAACTGGGCCGCCTGGGACGCCACCAGGAAGCCCACGACACCTACCGCGCGGTGCTCGTCGCCCGCGAGCGGACCATGGGCCCGCTCCACCCCGACACCCTGCGCTGCCGCCACAACCTGGCCTGCGCCCAGGGCGCGCTGGGCCGGTTCGAGGAAGCCCACGCCACCGCCGCCGCGGTCGCCGCCGACCGGGCCGCCGTCCTGGGCCCCGAGCACGCCGACACCCTGCTGACCCGGTACGAGGCGGCGTACGCGCTCGGCCGCCTGGAGCGCTGGCAGGAGGCCCTGGCCGGCTTCCGCGAGGTCGCCGCCGTACGCGAACGCGTGCTCGGCCGCGACCACCCCGACACCCTGGCCGCCCGCTACGAGGTCGGCATCGCGCTCGGCCGCACCGGGAACAGCGCCCAGGCCCTCGACCTGTTCCGGGCCCTGGTCCGCGACCGCACCCGCGCCTACGGGGCCGCCGACCCCGAGACCCTGCGCGCCCGGCACGTCCTCGGGGTCAACCTGGGCCGTCTGGAACGCTGGGAGGAGGCGGTGGCCGAGGCCCGGCAGGTGGGCGCCGTACGGGCCGAGGTGCTCGGCGTCGAGCATCCGGACACCCTGGTCAGCCGCCGGGAACTCGCCGTCGGGCTCGGCCGGCTGGGCCGCTGGGAGGAGGCCCTGCCCATCTACCGGGAACTCTCCGGCATCCGCGAACGGTCCCTGGGCGACGAGCACCCCGACACGGCGCTGGCCCACGCCGACGAAGCCCACTGTCTGGAGCGGCTCGGCCAGGTGTGTTACCAAGAGCCATGACGACCTTCGGGCGGGACGTGTACGACGACGTGATCGTGGGCGGCGGGCACAACGGCCTCGTGGCCGCCGCGTACCTGGCGCGGGCGGGCAGATCGGTCCTCGTCCTGGAACGGCTCGGGAACACGGGCGGTGCCGCGATCTCCAGCCGCCCCTTCGCGGGCGTCGACGCCCGCCTCTCGCGGTACTCGTACCTCGTCTCCCTGCTCCCCGCGAAGATCGTGCGCGACCTGGACCTGAGGTTCGCGGTGCGCCGGCGCACGATCTCCTCGTACACGCCCGTCGAACGCGACGGCCGGCCCGGCGGCCTGCTCGTCGGCGGTGGCGAGGAGCGCACCCGGGCCTCCTTCGCCCGGCTGACCGGCTCGGACCGCGAGTACGAGAGCTGGCGCGCCTTCTACGGGACCACCGGGCAGGTCGCCCGGAAGGTGTTCCCCACCCTGACCGAGCCGTTGCCCACCCGGGCCGAACTGCGGGCCCGGATCGACGACGAGGCCGCGTGGCGGATGCTGTTCGAGGAGCCGCTCGGGGAGGCGGTGGAACGGCACTTCACGGACGACCTGGTCCGCGGGGTGGTCCTCACGGACGGGCTGATCGGCACCTTCGCGGACGCGCACGACCCCTCCCTGGCGCAGAACCGCTGCTTCCTCTACCACGTCATCGGCGGCGGGACCGGGGACTGGGACGTGCCGGTCGGCGGCATGGGCGCCCTGACGGACGCCCTCGCGGCCGCCGCGCGGGCCGCCGGGGCGGAGATCGCCACCAGCCACGAGGTGCTGCGGATCGACACGGACGGGACCGCTCCGGCCGAGGTGGTGTTCCGTACCGCCACGGGCGAGGGCCAGGTCGTGGGCCGCACGGTGCTGGTGAACGCCTCGCCGCGGGCCCTCGCCGAACTCCTCGGCGAGGCGCCGCCGAAGCAGGCGCCCGAGGGCGCCCAGCTCAAGGTCAACATGCTGCTGCGCCGGCTGCCCCGGCTGAGGGACACCGCCGTGGACCCGCGCGAGGCCTTCGGCGGCACCTTCCACATCGCCGAGGGGTACGCCGAACTCGCCCGGGCCCATGCGGAGGCCGCCGCCGGGGAACTGCCGTCCGTACCGCCCTCGGAGATCTACTGCCACTCGCTGACCGATCCGACGATCCTCGGACCGGAGCTGGTGGAGCAGGGCTACCAGACGCTCACCCTCTTCGGCCTGCACACCCCGGCCCGGCTGTTCGGACACGACAACCACCAGGCCCGCGAGGTACTCCTGACCGCCACCCTCGCGCAGCTCGACACGCACCTGGCCGAGCCGCTCACCGACTGCCTCGCCTTCGACGCGGACGGCCGCCCGTGCATCGAGGCGAAGACCCCGCTGGACCTGGAACGCGAACTGGGGCTGCCCGGCGGGCACATCTTCCACCGCGACCTGTCCCTGACCCTTAAAAACAACTTAACCCGCCGCACCTTCAAAA
>NZ_JARAYQ010000231.1:0-13269 GCF_033794505.1 Streptomyces sp. MB09-01
GCTCCGGCGGGGGCGGGCGCGGCGGGCTGCCAGCCGGGGCCGCGGAAGACCCGTCCGGCGCGCTCGCGCCAGTTCGCGGCGGCCCGCACGTCCCTCGCGATGGCCGCGTACTCGTGGGTGGCCACGCGCAGCGGGTTGTGGGTGTCGATGTTCTTGGTGAGCCCGTAGACGGGCCGCTCCGTCTCCCCCACCCAGGAGCCGAACATCCGGTCCCAGACGATCAGGATCCCGCCGAAGTTCCGGTCCAGGTAGCCGCCCTGCGAGGCGTGGTGGACGCGGTGGTGGGAGGGGGTGTTGAAGACGTACTCGTAGGCGCGGGGCAGCTTCCCGATGCGCTCGGTGTGGACCCAGAACTGGTAGAGGAGGTTGAGTCCGTAGCAGAACGGGATCGCCGCGGGATGCACGCCGAGGGCCACCATCGGCAGGTAGAACCACCAGGTGGTCGCGCTGGTCCAGGGCTGGCGCAGGGCGGTGGTGAGGTTGAACCGCCGGCTGCTGTGGTGGACCACGTGGCAGGCCCACAGGATGCGGATGACGTGGTGCAGCCGGTGCTGCCAGTAGTAGAGGAAGTCCTGGACGAGCAGCATCAGCAGGGCGGTCCACCACAGGAACGGCACGCGCAGCGGGGTGAGTTCGTAGACCGCGGTGAAGACGGCGACGACGGGGATCTTCCACAGCAGGTCGAACCCGATGCTGCCGAGCCCCATGGTGATGCTCGTGGCCGCGTCCTTGGTGTCGTACCCGGCCGCGTCGTCGTCGGGATGGATCCGGTAGCTCACCACCTCCAGGACGGTGAGCAGCACGAAGGCCGGTATGGACCACAGCACGACATCGGGCAGGTTCGGCATGAGCGCACCATAGAGGCGCCCTCGGGGGCTCCGCTAGGGGTTGTTACCGATCGGTATCCGACCGGGTTACCGCAGGTTCGCGAGATGATGTCCAGCCGAGGGGGAGGCTGTGGAATGACGGGTATCGAGACGGTTCTCTTACGGGTCGCGGGCACGGCGGCGACCACCCTGCTGAAGTCCCTCCTGGCGCGGGCCCCCGGTGCGGGCCTGACCGCCGACCCGGCCCGCCCGGTGCCGGCCTGGCGCAGACCGGCGGCGGAGCTCGGGCCCCCGGAAGTGCGGCGCCTGACCGAGACCCTGGCGGCCCGCCTGGCCGACGCCACCGCCCGCCTCCCGGAACACGAGCGCCTGGCGGCGCTGGACGCGGTCGGCGACGCCTTCGCCGCGCTCGGCCCGCTGGACGCGGAGGCCCTCTTCGCGGCGGAGCTCGACCCGGAGGCCCTCGCCGCGACCCTGCCGCCTCCCCCGCCGGGCCTGAGCCAGGGCGCGCAGGCGCTCTGCGGGCGGCTGTCCCGGCTGTGCTGCGAGCACACGGTGGAGTATGCGACGACCCTGCCGGGCTTCGGCGCCCGGGCGGATGTGGAGCTGGTCCGGCGGACGGGGAAGCTGACGCGTTCCGTGGAACGGCTGGAACGGCTGGACCGGGGCGCGGACGGGGCCGCGTACGCCTTCGAGGAGCGGTACGCCCGGTACATGGCCGAGGAGCACGGACGCCTCCAGCTGTTCGGCGTCACGCTCGGCCAGTCGCGTCAGGACTGGCCGCTGGACCTGGCCTACATCAGCCTCGCCGTGAGCGCGGAGACGTCGGCGCTGGACTCCTACGGCTTCTCCCACTCCACGCAGGGCAAGCAGGTGCGGATCGAGCAGACCCTGTCGGTTTCGGAGCGGATCCTGCTGCGCGGCGCCGCCGGTTCCGGCAAGAGCACCGTGGTGCAGTGGCTGGCCCTCAACGCGGCCCGGCGCACCTTCGGACCCGGGCTCGAATCGTGGAACGTGCTGGTCCCCTTCGTCCTGCGCCTGCGTTCCTTCACCTCGGCCAAGTCCCTGCCGATGCCCGGCGAGTTCCTGGCGGCGGCGGGAGTGCCGCTTCCGGCACCCGAAGGCTGGGTGGAGGGGCTCCTCGAGAGCGGCCGCGCGCTGATCCTCGTGGACGGCGTGGACGAGGTGCCGCTGCGGCTGCGCAAGCGGACGGAAGTCTGGCTCCGGTCGCTGATCACCGCCTATCCGCAGGCGCGGTACGTGGTCACGACGCGCCCGTCGGCGGTCCCGGAGGACTGGCTCTCGCGACAGGACTTCACCCACTACTCCCTCCTCCCCATGGAACGGGAGGACATCCGCGCGTTCATCGCGCAATGGCACGCCTCGGCCCGGGCGGAGTGCTCCACCGAGGAGGAGAGGGCGCAGCTGCACTCGTACGCCGGGTCCCTCATGAGCGCGGTGGGGACCCGACGCGACCTGAGCCGGCTGGCGACCAATCCCCTCATGTGCGCGTTGCTGTGCGCCCTCAACCGCGACCGTCGCATGCACCTCCCCCGCGCCCGAAAGGAGTTGTACGACGCGGCGCTCGAAATGCTCCTGGTCCGGCGTGACACCGAACGCGAGATCAGCGCGGTCGAGGGGGTCTACCTCACGCGTGACGAGCAGATCCTGCTGCTCCAGCGGTTCGCGTACTGGCTGATCCGCAACGGGCAGGCGGAGACCTCGATCGGGGAGGTGGTGGGGCTGGTCGACGGGTGGCTGGAGCTGATGCCGCAGGTGCGCGCCCAGGGCACCGCCGAGCAGGTCGTCACGCACCTGCTGATCCGGTCCGGACTGCTGCGCGAGCCCACCAAGGGTTCCGTGACCTTCGTGCACCGCACCTTCCAGGACTACCTCGGGGCGAAGGCCGCGGTGGAGGCGAGGGATTTCGGCGTCCTGGTCCGTCACACGCACGACGACACGTGGGACGACGTCGTACGCATGGCCGTCGGGCACGCGCGTTCGGACGAGAGGGCGGAGATCCTGCGGCGCGTGCTCGACCGCGCCGCCCAGGAACCGGATCTGGACAACCGGCTCGTGCTGCTCGCGGCGACCTGCCTCGAACACTCCCCCGAGCTGGCACCCGACGTGCGGCACGAGATCGAGACGCGCGCGGCGCAGCTCGTTCCTCCCCGCACGTTCAACGAGGCGGAGGAGCTGGCGCGGGCCGGCGGGCTGACGCTGGAGCTGCTTCCCGGGCCGGACGAGGTGACGGAGCCCGAGGCGGCCGCCGTGATCCGGACGGCCGCGCTGATCGGAGGCGCGCACGCACTGCAGGTCATCGGCCGTTTCCGGGACGACGTCCGGCTCGGGGTGATGGCCGAACTCAACGGTTCCTGGGGAAGGTTCAAGGCCCAGGACTACGCGGACACGGTGCTCTCCGGCGCGTCCCTGACCCAGGGGTTCCTGAACGTGCGCACGGCCCGGCAGCTCGCCGCCCTGCCCAGGCTGCGGCACATCCTGCGGCTGCGCCTGACCGGGGACCACCAACTCACCGACGAGGTCGTCTCGCGGGAGAACCTTCTCGGGCTGCAGCTGTCCGACAACGGCGCCCTCGTCGACCTCGCTCCGCTCCGGGCGCTGGAGCGGCTCGAGTACCTCAGCCTCGAATCGTGCCGGTCGCTGTTCGACCTGTCGCCGCTCTGCGGGACGGCGGTGCAGCGGCTCTTCCTCACCCGGATGCCCGGGCGCGTGGCCCTGGAGCCGCTGCGGGACCTGGCCCGCCTCACCCTGCTGGGTCTCGACTCGGCCTGGGGGCACCGTTGCGTGGGCACGCTGCCGGCCCCCGAGGGGCTCACCGGTCTGTGGCTGGTGAGCGGCGGCTGTCTCCTCGACCTCGACGGTCTCGACCGGTGGCCCCGGCTGTCGTCGCTGACGGTCTCGGGCAACCGGCAGGCCGGCCGGCTCGCGAAGCTGCCCTACGACCTTCCCCTCGCCTTCCTGCAGGTGACGAGCGCTTCGGAGCTGGACCTCACGGCCTTCACCCGGTACCGGGGACTGCGCGAGCTGTTCCTGGCCGGCTGCTCCCTCGCCTCGGGGCTGGAGGCGCTGGCGGAACTGCCCGAGCTCGCCATGCTGACGTTGAGCGCGTGCGACGGGCCGCTGGACCTCGCGCCCCTGGCCGGGCTGGAGAAGCTGCAGGTCGTGGTCCACCGGGACACCCCGGTCCGGGGGACGCACGCACTGGCGCCGACGCAGCTCACCTATGCCGGAGCGTGAGCCGCGTCGGCCGCAGCGCTACCAGACCCGGACCGAGCCCCCCTTGGCGAAGGCCGGGCTGGTGGCCTCGGGTGGGGGCTGCGTCAGGGGTTCGGCGATCTCCGAGACCAGCGGGCCGTGTCGGGCGGCGAGTGCGTCCAGGAGGGTCAGGTCGAAGCCGTAGACGCGGGCCGCGTTGCCGCCGGCCATCGCCGCCACCTCGGCGCGCGGGAGGCCCGCGTAGGCGATGCGGAGGCCTTCGCGGGAGAAGGGGGTGGTGCCCTCGTCGTGCGGGTAGTCGCTGCCCCACATGATCTTGTCGAGGCCGATCCGGTCCCGGAGCGGGACCTCGTGGGGGCGCATGAAGCTGGCCCCCACGAAGCAGTTCTCCCGCCAGACCTCGCTCGGGCCGCTGCCCATCGACTCCGCGAGGCCCGCCCCGAACTTGGCCTCGGCCGTGGCCGAGGCCGCGACCAGGCGGCCGTGGTAGTAGTCCAGCATCTCCAGCACGCCGGGGATCCAGCCGGATCCCTGCTCCGTCAGGACCAGCTTCAGGCCCGGATGGCGGCGGAAGGCCCCGCCGAAGATGAGGTGCCACAGGGCGCGGTGCGAGAACCAGGTGGTCTCCACCATGAAGACCGCGCGGGCGGCCGGTTCGTCGCCCAGCGGCGGGGACGCCGAGCCGCCGTGGTGGTTGACCGGGACGTCCAGCTCGTCGCACACCGCCCAGATGGGGTCGTACGCGGCCGAGTAGAGCTCCGGGACCGTGGATCCGGGCGGGACGCCGGGCAGCAGGATGCCGCCCGTGAGGCCCGCCTCCTTCGTGCGGCGGATCTCCTTCACCGCCGCGTCCACGTCGTTGAGGAGGATCTGCACCACGCCCGCGCGCCGGCCCGGCGCGTCCGCGCAGAAGTCCGCCAGCCAGCGGTTGTGGGCCTGGAGCCCGGCCCAGCGCATCTCGTACTCGGCGGCCGTGGGCGGCTGCGCCATCAGGGAGGCCTTGGGGAAGAACGGCGGGATGGTGTTCGGGAAGACGACCTCCGCGACGATTCCGTCCGCCTCCAGCTCGCAGAGCCGGCGCCGGGAGTTCCAGTTGCGGTCCGCCGTGTCCGCGAGGAGGTCCTCGTACGGGTTCACGTAGGTGGCGGCCCAGGCGTCGAAGTCGTCGTGGTACCGCTTCTCCAGGTACGGCTTGTAGTCCAGCAGGTCGGCGCCCGCGTGGCAGTCCGCCGAGATGACCGTGTAGCGGTCCTGGTCCTCCGTCATCACGAGACCCCCAGTACCGGGAAGTCGCCGCCCGTGAGCCAGTGGCGGCCGGTCTCGCGGGAGCGGGCCCAGGAGGCCGCCACGGCCGCCTGGTCCGGGGACTGGCCCAGCTCGGCCGGGGTTGGGCCGATCCGGCGGGCGACGGGAGCGAGCTTGTCCGTGTCGAAGCCGAAGACCTCGGCCGCCGCGAGGCCGAGCATCCGGCGGGTCTCGTCGACCGGGATGTCGTGGAAGGTCTTGCGCAGCCAGTTCCGGGTGTCGGGCCAGGTGCCTTCCGGGTGCGGGAAGTCCGAGCCCCACAGGATGTTGTCGACGCCGATCTCGTAGCGCTGGGCCAGTTCGCGCCGTTTGGTGTTCGTCGCGCAGACGAAGACCTGGCGGTCCAGGTACTCGCTCGGCGGCCGTTTCAGCTCCTCGAAGGGGGAGAGCTTCTTGCCGCCGTGCGCGCCGAGGTAGAGGCGGTCCATGAACCACAGCTGGTTCGGCAGCCACCAGCAGCCCGACTCGGCGACGCCGAACTTGAGGCCGGGGTGGCGCTCGAAGACCCCCGACCAGAGCAGGAACCACAGCGGGCGGGCCGGCCACCAGGTGACCTCGGAGACGAAGATGCCCAGGTGGTCGCCGTACTCGTGGCGCGGGGAGGAGCCGGAGTGGGTGACGATCGGCATCCGCGTCTCGGCCGCCGCCGCCCACACGGGGTCGTAGCGGCGGTCGTGGTAGGGCGCCTTGTCCACCCACATGGCGGGGATCATCAACGCGCCCAGCCCGGACTCCTTGGCCCGGTGGATCTCGGCGACGACCTTCGACGGCTCGCCCGTGATCGGGAGCAGCGCGACCCCGCAGTGGCGCTCGGGGTTCTCGGAGACGAACTCCGCCAGCCAGCGGTTGTGCGCCTGGGCGCCCGCCATGCCGAGCTCGGGGTCCTGGTCGCCGGAGAGGCCGAGGCCCACGCCGAAGGGGGCCGCGGTCTGGCTGTCGACGGCGTCCGCGTCGGGGAAGACGACCTCGGCGGCCACGCCGTCGCCGTCGAGTTCCTTCAGGCGCTGTCCGGTGTCCCAGCCGCCCCTGAGGCCTTCCTCGTGGTCGTGGAACCACTTCTCGGCGAAGGCCTCGTTGCGGACGCCGAGCCGGGTGGCCTCCGCGCGGCGGGCGTCGCGCTCGCCGAGGAAGGCGTCGAACTGGGGGTGGAAGCGGGAGTCGAGGTAGGGCCGGTACCGCTCCGTGGGCAGGCCGGCGTGGCAGTCGGAGGAGATGATCAGGTACGGGTCTTCGTACGGTGTGTCACTCACGAGGTCACTCACGACGAACGCCCCTCAGTCGAGGATGAAGCTTTCCAGGTAGGCGGGGTTGGCCCGGTCGAGCATCGACTGCGACCGGGCGCGGATCTGCCGGTCGCTGTGCTCGCTGGCCGGGAGCATCCAGAAGCGGTCGGCGCGGATCCCGTCGAGGACGTGCTCGGCGACCTCCTCGACGGGGGTGAAGTTCACCTCGTGGCCGGCCTGCTTCATCGCCGCCTCGTACTGGTCGAGGCTGCGGTACGGGGACTTGCGCGGCCGCTCCTTCGCGTACCGCTCGGGCCGGTTGCGGTGCGACTCCCACAGTCCGGTGCGCAGCATGTGCGGTCCGGGGAAGAGGACGGAGGCCCCGACGGCGGCGCCCTCCGCCTTGAGGTGGGCGTAGAGCGACTCGGTCATGGTGACCACGGCCGCCTTGGTGACGGCGTAGACCGAGGCGGTGGGCAGGGGGGCGATGCCGCCGTCGCCGGAGGAGGTGTTGACGACGTGGCCGGGCGCGCCGCCCGCGATCATGCGGGGGACGAAGGCCTGGATGCCGTGGAAGACGCCCCACACGTTGACGGAGAAGGCCCATTTCCAGTCGTTGGGCTCGTGTTCCCACATCCGGCCCTCGGCGCCGGAGCCGACGCCCGCGTTGTTGCACAGCACGTGCACGGCGCCGAAGGCCTCGTACGCCGCGTCGGCCAGTGCCGTCACGGAGTCGCGGTCGCTGACGTCGACGATGCGCGCGAGCACCTGGGCGCCGTCCGCGGCGAGTTCGTCGGCGGCCTTGCGCAGGGCGCCCTCCTCCACGTCGGCGAGGACCACCTTCAGTCCCTCGGCGGCGAAGCGGCGGGCCATCGCGAGGCCGATGCCGCTGGCGGCGCCGGTGACGACGGCCACCTGTCCCGGTTCGATGCGCATGTCAGACACTGCCTTCCGGAGGGCCGTCGAGGATCTGCATCGGGTCGTCGTAGCGCTGGTGGATGTACGGGAGCAGGGCCTGGGCGCTGACCCGCTCGACGACCCGGCCCTTCTGGTCGGTGGTCTTCTCGCCGATGGTGATCTCCACGATCCGGCGGACCGGGAGGTCGGCGACGGGATCGAACATCGACTCGCGCAGGACGATGTCCCCGGTGATGTGCTCCAGCTTGCGGACCTTCTCGTTGCGCGTGCAGTGCACGAGGACCGGGTCGGCGTCGAAGCCCGAACCGTCCACGGCGGGAAGGAACTTGAAGTAGAAGTCGGTCTTCTGCGTGGGCTCGGGCCGCGGCAGGGCGCGGTCCACCGCCCCGCGCACCTCGACGAAGGCGATGCCGTGCCGGGCGAGGGCGGCCCGGACGACGAGACCGTCGCGCTCGACGGTGACCTCGCCCAGCTTCTTCGGCTCGCCGAAGACCTCTCGGCCGCCGATCAGGGCGCGCTCGTGGGTCATCGGCATGACCAGCGGGTACCAGCCCTCGACGCCGCCGTGCTGGGCGGCGACGGCCACCGAGCCGGCGCCGAGCGGGTAGCCGGGCAGGTCGACCTTGCTGATGTTGGCCCGCACGAGGGGCCGGTCGGCCGGCTTGAGGGGTGGCGGCAGGACCGCCGTCACGACGTCCGGGTCGCTCTCCCAGACGGCCACCACACCGGTGGACCAGATGTCGGGGAGCTTGGAACTCTTCTCGCGCGACGCCGCGATCTCGGCCTCGGTCCGCGCTCCGTACCGTACGCGTGCCATGTCTCGCACCATCCCTCGGCTCGGGGGGAGTCGGTTCTGTAACACAGTTACACCGGCACCGATGAAGGGTAAAGACCCGTGCACGCACCAGAACTGACACTCCGACAGATCGGTGGCCCGCAGACATGGCCAGATCCACGCTGACCCGCGACGAGGTGCTGGACGCCGCCGCGTCCCTGGTCAAGCAGCACGGTCCGGCCGCCCTCACCATGCGCAAGCTGGCCGCCGAGCTGGGCACCGCGGTGACGTCCATCTACTGGCACGTCGGCAACCGCGAATCGCTGCTCGACGCCCTCGTGCGGCGGACCGTGGAGGACATGGGTGCGATCAGGCCCGTGGGCCGCACCCCCGCCGACCGCATCCTGTCGGTGGCCCGGACCCTGCGCCGCGAGCTGCGCGAGCGCCCGCACCTGATCGCGATGGTCCACGAGCGCGGGCTCACCGAGCGGATGTTCCTGCCCGCGCAGCAGGCGCTCGTCCACGAGGTGCACGCCGCGGGACTGCGCGGCGCCCGGGCGGCCGACGCGGTGCGCGCGATCCAGTTCCAGATCGTCGGCTTCCTGCTCGTCGAGCGCAACCGCGAGCGCTCTCCCGCGCAGTCCCCGGCCGAGAGCGAGCTCTGGGACCCGGCCACGGCCCCCCACGACCCGGCCCTCGCCCGCGCCCTGGCCCGTCCGGCGGACCCGGAGCGGCTGTTCCGGCTGTCCGTACGGGCCCTCGTGCACGCCCTGCTCGCGCCGGGCGGATAATCACTTGGCCCGGCGCCCGCCCCGTGATGGGATCTGCCGTACGGGGGCGGCTCCCCGGCGCGCATCCTTCTCCCCTCTTCCAATGAATTCAGCGCGCCCACTCTCCGCCCCCGTTTTCGTACGCGGAGGGAACACACGCATGTCTGCCATCGAGTCCGTGCTGCTGCGCCGGCTCCAGACCGTCTACGTCGGGCCCGCCCCGGAAGGCCCCGCCCCGGAAGGCCCCGCGCCGGAGGGCTCCGCTCCCGAACGGGTCCGGCCCGTCGCCGGGCCCGCCCTGCGCAGGCTCGAATCCGAGCTCCTGGACCGCGGCTGCACCCTCTCGCCGAGCCTCTACGCGGCCCTGGCCGCACTCCCCTCCGGGGAACTCCCCGCGACCCACGCCCGGCTGGTCGGCCTCGCCGACGAGCTGCTCGGCTCCGACCGCACCCACGTCCCGCTCCTGCGCCGCTTCCCGGGCGTCGTCCCACGCAGCACCGAGCGGCTCTACACCGACCGGGTCTTCGCCCACCTGCTCCAGCAGCCCGACCAGCCGTGCGTGCTGTGCGGGGAGCAGCGCACCGTCTTCCCCGTGTCGCCCTGCGCCCACCTCGTGTGCCGACTGTGCTGGGACGGCGCCGACTACGCGGGCTGCCCGCTGTGCCACCGGCGGATCGATTCCGCCGACCCGTTCCTGCGCCCCGTGCGGGCCGTCGGAGCCGTCAAGGTGCGCTCCAAGGACCCGCTCCGGCTGCTGCGGCACGGCACCGACCCGGCCGCCGACGCGGTCCCGGTCCTGGAGGCCCTGCTCACCCGGCGCACCCCGCTCTCGCCTCAGGACCGCGAGGACCTGACCGTCCTGCTGGCCGTCGCCCCGGCGGACCTCAGCCGGCTGCCCGAGGACATCCCGGTCCGCGAGACCAAGGCCCTGGTGCTGGGCACCCTGCTGCCCGGCGCCCCCGACAGGGCCGCGCTGCTCGGGCGGCTCGGCACCGCCACCGACGTGCTGCGGCTGCTCGCCGTCCTGTCCGGCGGGGAGGCCGGTCTGGCCCCGCTGCCGCGCTTCGCGAGCCTGGGACGGCCGCTGCGCCGCGAACTGCTCGGCGTGCTCGACGCGTTGCCCACGGAGTACCTCGTCGAGGACGTGCTGCGGCACCCGACCGCGTGGAAGCGTGCCGCCGAGGCCCTCCACCCCTTCGAACAGCACGGACGGCACCCGCGCGCCGCGCTGGCCTTCGCCGTGCTGCGGGGCACCACGGTGACGCCCGGCACCCCGCTGGGGGCGGCCCTGCTGGAAACCGCCGCCGCGCACCCGGACGCCGTGCGCGTGGACGGCAGCCGGATCCGGCCCGCCACCTGGGCCGGCCGGCTGGAACAGTCCCTCGCCGACGGGGACGTGGGAGCCGCCGCCGCACTCGCCGGACAGCGCCCGGGTGAACTCGTACGCCGCCTCGACCACCTGCTGCGCCTGCACACCGGGCCGGAGCTCGTGCCCGCGCTGGAGAAGGCCCTCGAACGCGGGTTGTCCAAGGTCGGCGCGGGCCCGCTGCTCTCGGCGCTCGGCGCGCTGCGGGTGCGCGCGCAGGACCGCAGGGGCAGCCGGCGCGTCTTCTTCCCCGCCGGGCAGGTCGCCTCCGCCCAGTCGGTGACCGAGGTGCGCCCGCCGCTGCCCGAGCGGCTCGTCGCCGCGGTGGTCGCACTGCTGGAGGCCGAGGTGCTGCGCCGGCTCGCGGCGGCCGGGGCCGGGGCGGGCCCGTACGACCTGGCCGTCCTCGACTCGGCGCTGGCCGACCTCACCGTGCCCTTCGGCGAGCGCACCGCCGCCAAGGCCTTGGTGGCCGTGCCCCGGGGCAGCGTCCAGACCCTGCCCGCGGGCGAGGTGCTGCGACTGTTCCTGCACTGGACGGAACCGGCGGGCATGCGTACCGACCTCGACCTGTCCGTCGCCTTCTTCGACGCCGACTGGAACTTCACCGGCCTGTGCGACTACACGAACCTCGTGCACGGGCCGGACCGGGGCGCCGTGCACTCGGGCGACCTCACCTCGGCGCCGGCACCGCTCGGGGCCACCGAGTACGTCGACCTGGACCTCGCGGCGCTCGCCGCGCACGGCGACGTGTACGCGGTCCCGCTGGTCTTCAGTTTCAACAACGTGCCCTTCGAGGAGCTGGAGGACGCCTTCGCCGGCTTCATGGCGCTGCCCGCCGAGGGGCCGCGCGACGCGTCGTACGACCCCCGCACCGTGCGCCAGCGCTTCGACCTGGCGGGCCGGTCCCGGGTCTGCATGCCGATGGTGGTGGACCTGACCGCCCGCAGGGCGCTGTGGACGGACGTCCACCTGCCGCCCTCGGGCGGTTTCCAGAGCGTCCGCTCGCACGGGGACGAGCTGGCCGTCGTGGCCTCCGACCTCTGGGAGTCCTTCGGTTCCGGCACCCGCACGACCCTGTGGGACCTCGCGGTGTGGCGGGCTGCGGCCCGCACCCGTGAAGTGGCCGTGGTACGGCGGGCAGCGGTTCAGGGCCTGCTCGACGAGCTGTGGCTGTACCGGGCCGGGGACGGCGAGCCGGTGGCCGCCTTCGCCGCCCGGGTCGCGGCGCTGGAGCCGCCGCAGGAGCGCCGCCCGGGCACGGACGCCGACGCGGAGGCCGCCGAAGTGGCGGCGCGGAAGCGGGTGTTCCTCGCACTGGTGCACGCGAGCGTGGCCCCGCACGGGGCTTCGGGGACGGCCTTCCGGCTGTTCCCCGGGCCTGCCGAACCCGCGGGCGCCTTCGCCCTCGTGAGCGCCGGCGAACTGGTCTCGGAGCTGGGCTGAGGAGGCATCGCGGCCACGGCTGTCGGTCCGGGCCGATATCCTCTGTGACCATGCTCGACGACCGTACGACCGCAGAGACGACGTGGCCGACCGCGTACCCACAGGGGTACGCGGTCGTCGACGTGGAGACGACCGGGCTCGCCCGCGACGACCGGATAGTCTCCGCCGCCGTCTACCGGCTCGACGCGCAGGGCAATGTCGAGGACCACTGGTACACCCTGGTCAACCCGCAGCGGGATCCGGGACCGGTGTGGATCCACGGTCTGACGAGCGAGGTGCTCGCCGGCGCACCGCTCTTCAAGGACATCGCCGAGGAGTTCGCCGGCCGGCTCGCGGACCGGGTGCTGGTCGCGCACAACGCCATCTTCGACTGGCAGATGATCGCCCGGGAGTACGCGCGGGCCGAAGGGACCGCACCGGTCCGTCAGCGGCTGTGCACCATCGCCCTGTCGAAGGAACTGAACCTCCCGCTGCCCAACCACAAGCTGGAGTCGCTCGCCGCGCACTTCGGCGTGGTCCAGCAGCGCGCCCACCACGCGCTCGACGACGCCCGGGTACTGGCGGAGGCCTTCCGCCCGTCCCTGCACGCGGCCGCGCACGGCGGCGTACGGCTGCCCCTGCTGGAGTGTCGGCCGCTGACGGAGTGGTCGGACTCGGCCGCCGCCCCGCGCGTGGGGTACCAGTCCTCGTACCGGGGCGGCGGCTGGCGGCCCTCGCGCAAGCGGCCGCCGTGCCCGCACCCGAATCCGGGGCGCTACGAGGACGGTGAGCCGCTGAAGCAGGGCATGCGGATCGCCTTCTCCGGTGACACCTCGGTGGAGCGGGAGCTGCTGGAGGACCGCGCGGTCGAGGCGGGTCTGCACATCGCGACGAGCGTGTCGCGGCTCACCAGCCTCCTGGTGACGAACGACCCCGACTCGGCGACGTCGAAGACCGTCAAGGCGAAGACCTTCGGCACTCCGGTCGTCGACGAGGCCGCCTTCACCCAGCTGCTGCGGGACGTGGCCCCGGCGGAGTCCTGAGCCCGAGGGCCGGGACGGGTCAGGGCCGTTGCGCCGGCCGGGTGCAGGCGCGGCGACTCACCCCGCTGGATCTTGTTCCGGTCCCTCCCCGTGCGCAGCATTCGGCGCATGGCACGTTGTGAGGTCTGCGGAAACGATTACGGCATGTCCTTCGAGGTTCATGCACAAGGCGCGGTTCACGTCTTCGACTGCTTCTCCTGCGCCATCCACCGCATGGCGCCCGTCTGCGAGCACTGCCGGGTCTCGATCATCGGGCAGGGCGTCGAGGTCGCGGGGCAGTGGTTCTGCGGGGCGCACTGCGCCCGCGCCGAGGGGAAGGTGGGCATCGTCGACCACGTCTGACTCCCCCGTCCAGCCCGCCGTCCCTCCCCCCTCGTCCC